>DATLXT010000138.1:0-6762 GCA_035575475.1 Gemmatimonadales bacterium
CCCCTCGCCCATCGCCCCTCGCCCCTACCTTCCCCCTCCCGCCAAATACTCCCGCGCCGCCCGCAACACCCGCTCCTGCACTTCAGCCAGCGTCCCCTCGAACGACACCCCCGCCGCCTTCCGGTGCCCCCCGCCGCCGAACCGGTGCGCGAACTCCGCCACGTCCACGTCCCCTACCGATCGGAGCGACACCTTCACCCGCCCGTTCGCCAGCTGGCGAAAGAGCATCGCGAGGCGCACCCCGGCGATCGACCGCGGGAACTCCACCACGCCGTCCAAATCGTCGGGCGTGGCCCCATGGCGCTCCAGGGCGTCGGGGGGAACCGTGACCCAGGCGAGCCCCACGTCCGGCTCCACCACCAGCGTCTGAAGCACCTCGGCCACGAGCCGCACCCGCCCCTCCGGCGCGCTGGCATACACCCGCTCGTAGATCTCTTCCGGGTCCACCCCGCACTCGAGCAGCGCCGCGGCGATGCGAAGAATCCGGGGCGTGGTGTTCGAGAAGCGGAACCCGCCCGTATCGGTGAGAATACCCACATAGAGCGCGCGGGCCGCTTCGGGCTCGAGCTCCCAGCCCAGACTCGCCGCCAGATCGTAGACCAGCTCGGCCGTCGCCGAAGCCTCGGGCGTCACCAGGCGCGGACCGTCGGGGAGCGTCCCCGGGCTCACGTGGTGATCGATGCACGCCACCGGCGCGCCGTGACGCTTGACCGGGTGTGCCAAGTCCCCCAGGCGCGACAGGTCCGAAATGTCGAGCACCACGATCACGTCCGCCCGCTCCACCTCGCGGGCCGCCCGGTCGCTGGCGTCCGCCCCGTCCGGAACCAGAAAGCCGAACCGGTCGGGAATTCCGGTGGCGTTGGCGATGCGGGGCTCGACACCGCGCCGCTTCAACAGGTGCCACAACGCGATCTCGCTCCCCACCCCGTCACCGTCGGCGTTGACGTGGGTCGTGAGCACCGCCCGCACCCCGGGGCGGAACAGCTCCGCCATCCGGCGCGCCGCCTCGGAGCGCTCGCGCGGGACGTCGATCGTGGCCGTCACGCCCCCAAGATAGCACCCCCGGCGGGCGTGCCGGCGCCGCCCCGAAGTCGCATGGGACTCCGGGGCGCGAGCGCGCGCCCGCCCGACGTCGGGCTAGTCGGCGGCCGCCTCCGCCGCGAGCCGCTGCTGCACCCGCGAGTGCCGCCGGCTATAGAGGAAATAGATGACGAAGCCGCCGAGCATCCACACGATCAGTCGGGCCCAGGTGTCGGGCGGCAGCCCGTACATCAGGTACCCGCACGCCCCGATCCCCAGCAACGGCACGAAGGGGTAGAGCGGAGCCCTGAAGGGACGGGGAATCGCGGGATCGGTCCGCCGCAGGACCAGCACCCCGGCGCAGACGATCACGAACGCCAGCAGCGTCCCGATCGAGACCAGCTCGCCCAAGAGCCCGATGGGGAGCAGGCCGGCGCACCCCATGGCGACCGCGCCTGTGAGGATGCTCGCGAGCCAGGGCGTCCGGAACCGCGGGTGCACCTCGCCGAACACGCGCGGCAGGAGTCCGTCCCGCGACATCGAGTAGAAGATTCGCGGCTGGCCCAGCAACATCACCAGAATCACCGAGGAGAGCCCGGCAATGGCTCCGACCTTGATGATGGGACGGAGCCACGCCACCGCCGGCCCCACCGAGTCGATGGCGACCGCGATGGGATCGGGCACCGCCAGCCGGTCGTACTTCACGATGCCCGTGAGCACCAGCGACACGGCGATGTAGAGCACCGTGCAGATCGCGAGCGAGCCCAGGATGCCGATCGGCATGTCGCGCTTGGGGTTCTTCGCCTCCTGGGCGGCCGTGGACACCGCGTCGAACCCGATGTAGGCGAAGAAGATCACGCCCGCGCCCCGCAGAATCCCGTCCCAGCCGTACTTCCCCGGGCCGGCCGAGGGCGGCACGAACGGGGTCCAGTTATCGGCGTTGAGATAGGCGAGCCCCACCGCCAGGAAGAGCAGGATCACGCCCAGCTTGACGACCACGATGATGTTGTTGAACGTGGCGGACTCGCGGATGCCGATGACCAGCAGCGCCGTGACGATCCCCACGATGACCATCGCCGGCACGTTGAGCACCGCGCCGGTGCTGGACCATCCCTCGGTGAAGAGCCGCCAGACGTTCCAGCCGGCGTCGGGGGGCGCCACGTGCTGGAAGGGGGCCGAGGTGAACGCCGCCGGAATGTGAATGCCCAAGTCGCGCAGGAACGACACCACGTACCCCGACCACCCCACCGCCACCGTCGAGGCCGCGAACAGGTACTCGAGGATCAGATCCCAGCCGATGATCCAGGCGAAGAACTCGCCCAAAGTGGCGTACCCGTAGGTGTATGCCGACCCCGCGATGGGGATCATCGAAGAGAACTCGGCGTAACAGAGGCCCGCGAAGGCGCACGCCGCGCCCGCCAGGACGAACGAAATCACGATCGCGGGGCCGGCATAGGCCGCGGCCGCCTGGCCGGTGAGCACGAAAATCCCGGCCCCGATGATCGCGCCGATCCCGAGGGTCACGAGGTTGAGCGGCCCCAGCGCGCGCTTCAGCGACCGCTCGGTCTCGGCCGCGAACGCCTCGGTCTGTAACTCCGCCACGGTCTTCCGCGAGAACAATCCCACGAGCGACCTCCCCCGGCAGCGTGAGCCAGCGACAACGGGACGGCCCAAAGTGCCGTCCCCCGCAGGCACCGTCAAGCGAGGCGCGCTACGACCGGGGCCCGCGCAGCAGCCGGTAGAAACACCACCCGGTGAGTCCCAGGACGAAACTCCAGGCCAGCCCCATGAACAGCAGGGCGCCGTCGCTCATGGCGCGCCTCCCCGCAGGCGCGCCCGGCGGGCCCACGCCGCCTTGATCAGCCAGAGCTGAAACACCAGGATCCCCACCAGCACCGCTCGCGAGGCCCAGCGGGTAGCGTGCTCCGACTGGGCGAACGGTTTCATCAGGAGACGCGGCAGGGCGCCGTCGGGACTCACCGTCCACCAGACCATCATCAGGATCAGAAACACCGGGGTCACGTAGGTCATCACGTACTTGAAGATCACCGGCAACCGGATCTGCGCGCCCCGGTTGATCTCCGCCCACGCCCGGTCCGACCCGAACACCCACATGAACAGCACCGACTCCACGAGCGCCAGGATCACCAGCCCGAAGGTCCCGGCCCAGTAGTCCCACTCGTCCAGGAACCCGCCGGTATAGAACACGATGTGACAGAGGCCCAACGCCAGCGCCACCGCGCCGACTGCGACGGCCGCCCGCCGGCGCGACCAGCCGAAGTGCTCCCCCAGGAACGACAGGCAGGGCGTCGCCATGGCCACGCTCGAGGTGATCCCGGCGAAGAAGAGCAGGCCGAACCAGAGCACCCCCGCCACCGCGCCGATCACCGGTCCGCCGGGGAGCTGCTGGAACACCAGCGGCATGGCCACGAAGCCGAGGTCGTATCCTCCCGCCCGCGCGATCTGGACCGCGCCGCTCACGCCAAAGAACGTCACCACCGCCGGGATCGCGAGTGACCCACCCAGCACCACCTCCGCGGTCTCGTTGGTGGCGCAGGTGGCGACGCCGGAGAGCACGATGTCGTCCTCGTTCTTCAGGTACGAGGCGTAAGCGTGGATCGTGCCCATCCCTACCGACAGGGTGAAGAAGATCTGCCCGGCCGCGGCCAGCCACACCCCGGGGTTGCCCAGCGCGCTCCACTCCGGGCTGTACATGAAGTCGAGACCCAGCGCGGGCGAGCCGGCCGGCGTGGGCGGCAGGGTCAGTACCCGAATCACCAGCGCGGCGGCGAAAAGAAAGAGCAGGGGCATGGCCACCCGCGCCAGCCGCTCGATCCCCCGGGAGAGCCCGCGACTCACGATCCAGATGTTCAGGCCGAGGGTGACGAAGAAGAACGTGAACGGGACCCAGAAGCCGTGCACCGAATGGTTCTGGAGGTCCTGGTAGGAGGCGAGGAAGGCGCGCATCCCCTCCTGGTCCAGCCCGCGGTAGGAGCCCAGGAGCGAGAAGAGCGTCCAGGCCAGCGTCCAGGATTCGATGTAGGAGTAGTAGATCAGCACCACCAGCGGCATGAACAGGCCCAGCACGCCGAGGTACTTCGCCACCGGCTGCGACCACAGCGCGTCGAACATGCCCGGCGTCGAGCCCTCGCCGCGCTGTCCCCCCCGGCGGCCGATGCCCCACTCCATCCACATGAGGGGGATGCCGACCAGAATCAGGGCGATGAAGTAGGGGATCATGAACGTCCCCCCGCCGTTCTCCACCGCCTGGCGCGGGAAGCGCAGGAAGTTCCCCAGCCCGACCGCGTTCCCGGCCATCGCCAGAATGAGACCGAGGCGCGATCCCCAGGCCTCGCGCGCCGGCCCCGGCGCCGCAGCGCTCACCGCACCCCCTTCGAAGAGTGGATCAGACGGAGTAGTTGGGCGCTTCCCGCGTGATCACCACGTCGTGCGGGTGCGATTCGCGCAGCCCCGCGGTGGTGATCTGTATGAACTCGGTTTCGGTCTGGAGCCCCCGGATGTCGGATACCCCGCAGTACCCCATTCCGCTCCGCAGGCCGCCCACCATCTGGAAGATCACGTCGGCCACCGGACCCTTGTACGGCACCCGCCCCTCGATCCCCTCGGGGACCAGCTTCGACGGCGAGACTTCACCCTCCTGAAAGTACCGGTCGCCGGAGCCCTCCTCCATGGCGGAGAGGCTCCCCATGCCGCGGATCACCTTGAACCGGCGACCCTCCAGGAGGAACGACTCCCCCGGACTCTCCTCGGTGCCGGCCAGCAGGGACCCCATCATGACGCAGGCCGCGCCGGCCGCCAGCGCCTTGACGATGTCGCCCGAATACTTGGCCCCCCCGTCCGCGATCACCGGCACGTCGCCCGCGCCCTCGACCGCGTCCATGATCGCCGTCACTTGCGGCACCCCTACCCCGGTGACCACCCGCGTGGTGCAAATGGACCCCGGCCCCACCCCCACCTTGACCGCGTCCGCCCCGCGCTCGACCAGCGCCCGCGCTCCCTCCTCGGTCGCCACGTTGCCGCCCACGATCTCCGCATCGGGAAACGCGTCGCGCAGCATCGCCACGGTCTCGAGCACGCCCTCGGCGTGGCCGTGCGCCGAGTCCACCACCAGCACGTCGCACCCGGCATCCAGCAAGGCCTGGGCGCGCGCGCGGGCGTCCGGCCCGGCCCCCACCGCCGCCGCCACCCGGAGCCGGCCGTGCTGGTCCTTGTTGGCGTTGGGATGCTGGCGCCGCTTGAAGATGTCCTTGATGGTGATCAGCCCGCGGAGCACCCCCTGCCCGTCCACCACCGGCAACTTCTCGATCCGATGCTGGGCCAGGATCCGCTCCGCCTCGTCCAGCGTGGTTCCCACCGGAGCCGTGATCAGCCGGTCCTTGGTCATGGCCTCGCGGATGGGACGGTCCAGATCGCGCTCGAACTGGAGATCCCGGTTGGTGATGATGCCCACCAGCTTCCCGGCCGAGTCCACGATCGGCACGCCGGAGATCTTGAAGCGGGCCATGAGGCGGGTGGCCTCGCGCAGCGGGTGGTCGGGACCCAGGGTGATGGGGTTCAGGATCATCCCCGACTCGCTGCGCTTCACCCGATCGACCTCGGCCGCCTGGCGGTCGATGGGCATGTTCTTGTGGATCACCCCGATCCCGCCTTCGCGCGCCATGGCGATGGCCATTTCCGCCTCGGTGACCGTGTCCATGGCGGCCGACACCAGCGGGATGTTCAAGGGGATGTTGCGCGTGAACCGGCTGCGCACGTCCACGTGCCGCGGGTGCACCGTGGAATGGCGCGGCAACAGCAGAACGTCGTCGAAGGTGAGAGCGGCGCCGGGACGGAAGGTTGCCATGGCGAAAGCTATTCGGGCTTCTTCTCGTCCTCAACCGGCGGCTTCTCGACCACCGCCTTGCCGGCCGCCGCGAGCCCCTCCAGGAAGCGCCCCGCCTTGGACACCGCCTCCATGGTCCCCGAAATGATGCTCGCCGGGACTCGCCCCGCCCGGAGCGTGTCCTCCAGCTTCTCGGCCACCTTCTGGAACCCCGACGCCGCCGAGGGCCGCTCGGCGTATTTCGACTCCAGGAACTCGATGTAGTCGAGCACCTGATACGCCTTGTCGTCGGGCAGCGCCTCGAGACGCCGCCGGATCCGCTCCAGCAAGAGCTCGTTCATGGCGCCACCTCCAGGGTCAGGAGATCGAGCACCGGGTTCCCGATGAACCGGCTGCGACCGACCCGCACCCGGCCCGTCACCCGTACGGTGGCCAGGGGACTGAGCGTTTCAATGACCGACTGCCGGCCTTCGGACACGACCACGTAGACGAAGCCCCGCTCGGGCAGGGGGCCGCGAGTGAGCAGGTAGACCGTCCCCCGCGGAATGTCGGGCCGGAGATCGTCGGCCACCTGGGTGGAGATGTACTGGAGGGTCCACTGCAGGATCTTTCCCTCGTACCGCCCCGGATCGGCGCGCACCTCGGCCGCGCTCACGCCCACGAGCACCCCCGGCGGAGCGGTCTCGAGATCCGCGCTCTTCACCCACCCCTCGACCTGCACCCGGGTCCACTCCCCGCTGCGCCCCAGCACCCGCAACGGGGTCGCGGGGCTCAACGCGCCCGCCTCCGGCCCGTCCGGGGCCCGGTAGAGCGGCGTCTGGCGGGTGGGCCGCACCCGCGCGGGGTCGGGGGCGGCCGGCATGGTGTCCTCGCGGCCCGCCCCGGAGCGCGCCGGGGCC
>DATLXT010000139.1:0-2308 GCA_035575475.1 Gemmatimonadales bacterium
CTTGACGAGACCCACCCGCTTGCCGTCGCGCGCGACTTCCACGGTGGCCGCGGTGACCAGGCGATTGAGCTGGTCGTATTGCGACACGCCCAGATGGGTGAAGGTGTAGACGTGGCCGTAGGGGCTCTTCAGCGTCGCCTGTTCGCCGGGCCGGAGCGTGGCCTGGGTCTCGGTCTTGAACGCCATCCCGGCGAACGCGATGAAGAGGAGCACGATGCCGGTGTGGACGATGTAGCCCCCGTAGCGCCGGCGGTTGCGCTCCAGCAGTCGCACCAGGGCCAGGGCGTACCCTTCGCCGTACTGGCGGTGCCGCGCCGCCACGCCCCGCCGGAACTCCTGCACCACGGTCGCGAGCACGAACGATCCCAGCGCGATGGCGAGGAGCGCGTAAAGGTCGCGCATGCCGGCCGCGAGCAGGGCCAGTCCCACCAGCGCGCCGGCCGCGGCCGGCACGGCGAACTGCCGCTTGAGGTTCGGCAGGGACGCCCGGCGCCAGGCGATGAGCGGGCCGATCCCGGTGAGGGCCAGCAACGCCAGGCCAAGAGGAACGTTGACCTGGTTGAAGAACGGCGGCCCCACGGTCACCTTGGTGCCCTGCACCCATTCCGAGAGGATCGGGAACAGGGTCCCCCAGAGCACCGAGAACGCGATCCCGATCAGCAGCAGATTGTTGAACAGGAAGCTCGCCTCCCGGCTCACCATGGACTCCAGCCGCGCCTCCGCCTCCAGGAGGGGCAGCCGGCGCGCGTAGATCGCGAAGCTCACCGCCGTCGCCACTCCGAGGAACACCAGGAAGAACGGGCCCACCAGCCCCTGGGCGAACGAGTGCACGCTCGCGATCACACCCGAGCGCGTGAGGAAGGTGCCGAAGATCGAGAGCACCCACGACCCGATGATGAGCGCCAGGTTCCATTTCTTCAGCATCCCGCGCTTCTCCTGGATCATCACGGAGTGGAGGAACGCGGTCAGCGTGAGCCAGGGGAGGAGCGCGGCGTTCTCGACGGGATCCCAGGCCCAGTAACCGCCCCACCCCAGCTCCACGTAGGCCCACCACATTCCCAGGAGCAACCCGATCGAGAGGAACAGCCACGACACCAGGGTCCACTTGCGGATCGCGACCAGCCAGTCCACCTCCAGGCGCCTGGAGAGCAGGGCCGACATCGCGAAGGCGTAGGGGATGGTGATGGAGATGTAGCCCAGATAGAGCATCGGCGGATGAAACACCATGCCCGGGTTCTGGAGCTGAGGATTGAGCCCCCGCCCGTCCGCGGGCGTGAAGGGCAGCCGCTCGAACGGGTTCGCGGTCACCAGCATCACCGTCACGAAGAACACGATGACGGTCGAGACCACGCCGCCCACATAGGGCAGGTAGACCCGGTGCCGCCGCGACGTGAACAGCATCGCCAGCGTGCCGAAGAGCGCGAGCACCGCCGCCCAGAAGAGCAGGCTCCCTTTTTGCCCCGCGTAGAGCGCCGACCAGGTGTAGAACACGGGCAGGTTGCGGCTGGTGTAGGCCCAGACGTATTCGACGTTGAAGTCGTGGCGGAACAGCGCCACCTCGAGGGCCAGGACCGCCGTGAACAGGGCCGCGCAGGTGGCGAACACCGCCCGGCGCCCCATCTGCTCCAGGTCGGCGCGCCGGTGCGCCCCGGCGAGGAAGCCGGCCACCGCGCCCGCGGCCGCGAGGAACAGCGCCAGCCACAGCGCCAGGTTACCGAGCAGTGTCATTCAGCCCTGGGGAACCGCCTCGTAGCGCGAGCCGCACTTGGCGAGCACGTCGGTCGCATGAATCACCCCGTCCCGCTGGAGCCGTCCCTCCACCACCACGTCCACCGAGTCGGTGAACGTGTCGGGCGGCAGACCCCGGTACACCACGGGATAGCTCGCGTTCCCGTCGGTGATGCGGAAGCGGAGCGTGTGCCTCGCCACCTCCCGCTCCACGCTCCCGGGCACCACCCGGGCACCCAGCTTCAGGCCGACATCGTAGAGCGACGGATCGGCGGCCACCCGCTGAGCCAGTTCCGTGGGGGTGAGAAAGTACTGGCCCGTCTGCTTGATGCCCGAAGCCATCAGGTAACCGACGGAGCCCGCGATCAGCAGGGCCCCCAGGGCGAATCGGGTGCCGGCGTTCATGCGGGAGAAGGGTGGCAGGCGAGCCATGAAGACAAGATGAACGCCCGGTGAAGCGGCCGCCAGTCACCCTGCGGGGCGGGGGCCGGGCGGGGGCCGGAGCGGGGGCCCGAGCGGGGGCCGGAGCGCGAGCCGCCCCTCGTGACACCGACCGACGCCCGCTACATTCCTCGCCATG
>DATLXT010000140.1:0-13093 GCA_035575475.1 Gemmatimonadales bacterium
CCACCGCATGCGAGGCGGTGCGGACCTCCTGGACCGCCCCGAAGAAGGCGGAATTGGCCACCTGGAGCACCTTCGCGGTGAGGGCGTCGTCCTCCTCGATAACTTCCGCCACCGCGAGGAGGGAGCCCTCGCTCTTGGCCAGCACCTGAATCAGCCGGGCATAGAGGCGCGGAGCCGGCGGGAGCGCGCCGATCCCGGCCACGGCCGCGATCAGGTCCTCCTGCCCCAGGGCGGCCCGGGTCGCCACGGCCCGGCTCAGCATATCGCGGAGCTCGGGGATCGAGCACGGCTTGGCGAGGTACTGGTGGGCCAGCGACACCGACCGGAACCCCGCCTTGAGATCGGCGTATCCGGAGAGCAGGACCCGGACCGTGGCGGGGTTGGTCTCGCGGGCGCGGGCCAGCACCTCCTCGCCGCTCACGAGCGGCATCTGCATGTCCGTGATCAGGACGTCGAACCGCTCGGAGCGCAGCAGATCCAGGGCGGCGCGCCCGCTGGTCGCCGGGGTCACCGAGGCCTGCGGCTCGATCTGGCGCAGCATCCGCGCCAGGGAGGCGAGCACCATCGGTTCATCGTCCACGAGGAGGATGCGCATTCACGGCTCCGGAACCGCGGCCGGACCCCCGACCGGCAGGCGGACGGTAAACGTGGTCCCCTGCCCCGGACGGCTCACGAAGCTGAGGCGCCCGCGATGATGTTGCTCGACGATCATCCGGGCGATCGCGAGCCCCTGCCCTGACCCGGCGCCCAGGGGCTTGGTGGTGAAGAACGGCTCGAAGATGTGCTCCTGAATCCCCTCGGGGATCCCCACCCCCGAGTCGGTGATGCTGAGTTCCACCCAGGGACCCAGGGCCACCGTGGCGAGCCGGATCGTCCCGAGCTCGCCGGTCCGCCGGACCTTTTCCTCCACGGCATCGGCGGCGTTGATCAGCAGGTTGATGATCACCTGGCTCACGAGGCCGGGATGGCAGAGCACCGCCGGGAGGTCGGTCAGCGCGGTGTCCACCGTGGCCACCCCGCGGATCCGGCTCCGGGTGAGGACGAGGGCGCTGGTGGCCACGCGGTTGAGGTTGGTGGCAATCAGCTCGTCGGCGCCGGGATGCACCAGGACACCCATGGCCCGGACCACATCACAGGCCCGGGCGATGGCCTCCAGGGTTTCGTCGAGGGTGGCCGGGATGTCGGCGACGAGGGCGGCCAGGTCCGCCCGGGAGCACCCGGCGGGAAGGTGAGGGCCGGCCAGCGCCTCCCGGAGGACGGGTTGCAGGGCGCGGAATGCCTCGCGCAGGAACTGGGCGTTGTCCCCCAACGCCTGCAGCGGGGTGCTCAGTTCGTGGGCGATGCCGGCGGCAACCTGCCCCAGCGCCTCGAGCTTCTGGGACTGGCGTAGCTTGAAATCGGTGAGGTCCCGTACGGCTGCGTGCATGGCGACCCTGGATGCCCGGCCACGGCCTCGAGCGATCGCGTGACCGGGACCTGGGGCGTTCCCTTCTAGTGTCGCCGGCATTCGAGGGGGCTTTAGCGGCCGGGGGGAGGGACCGCCGGTGCCGCCCGGTTCCGCCGGGCCTGCTTGCGCTGGTACAGCAGGCGGTCAGCCTGCGCGATCAGCCGGGGCAAGGCGGCGGGATCGGGCTCGTCGAAGGCGACGGCGCCCAGACTCAGCCGGAGGGGATGAGGAAGGCGGAGCGCGTGGGCGGCCTGGGCCAGGCCGGACTCGATCCGGCGCGTGAGGGCCGCCACGGCGTCCGCCCCGGCGTGATAGGCCAGGGCCACGAACTCGTCTCCTCCGAACCGGGCCACGATGTCGGAATCCCGGAAGGAGCCGTGGAAGACCTGCGCCGCCGCGACGAGTGCCCGGTCGCCGGCGTCGTGGCCCCAGGTATCGTTGACTGCCTTGAGCTGATCGAGGTCCGCGCAGACGACGAGGCAGCGGCGCCCCTCGCGCCGCGCCATCCGGAGCTGGGCCTCCGCCACCGCCCCGAACCCGCGCCGGTTGTAGAGTCCGGTCAGCGGATCCCGAAGCGACAGGTCCCGCAAGAGCGCCAGGTGGCGATGCCGCTCGAGCGCGCAGCGCACCGCGCGCACGGCCGAACTCGGCGTCAGGTGCTCCCCGATCAGATAGTCCTGGGCTCCGGCCCGGAGGGCCTCGATCGCCTCCGGTTCGTGCTGGAGATCGGCCAGGACGACGAGGGGAACCTGGGGAGCCATGGCGCAGAGATCGTGCAATCCCTCGAGCCCGCCCGGCCCCGCCTGATCCAGGTCCAGCAAGACCAGATCCACGCGGTCGGCACGGAGCCGGGGGAGCAGATCCGCCGCGCGGCGGACCTGCTCCAGGTGCACGGCGAGCCCGCCGGTCCGGAGCATCCGGATCGCCAGGGAGAGCCGCATGCTGCGGCCCACCGTGAGCACCCGGAGGCGCTCCGAGGCCGGACGCCAGGCGGATCGGGCCTCGGTATGACGGACAACCTGCGCGAGCGGAGCCATGGTTCAGCGCGTCTGCGGCGATCGGGATCCGTTAGGCCCGTGGGATGGCCACCGGCCGTGGTGGTCGAGGTCGGGACGCGGTTAGGCAGGAACCGTGCCGGTGTTCCGCCACCCGGGGGAGATGGCGCTAACTAGCGGTGAGGCAAGCGATTATCGGCAGCGGGGGGGGAGCGGCCGCGCCGCCGGCCCGGCCCCGCCGCGAGGCGCCGGGCGGAAGGTTCTTCCTCCGGGCGGCAAGGGGTGGTCAGACGGTCGAGCCGTCGGCCAGCTCGGGGAGGAGATCGAGAATGCGGGCGCGGAGCGCCTCCACGGCGAACGGCCGCACCAGATAATGGGACACCCCGGCTTCCTGCGCCCGGGTCACCTCGGCGCGGCTGCTGTGGCTCGAGGTCACGATGATCCGGAGCCCCGCGCAGCCGGGTTTGGCACGCAGGGCGCGCACCAGTTCCGGGCCGCTGCCCGGCAGGTTCCAGTTGAGAATCGCGAGGACCACGGAACCGTCACAGAGCTCCAGCGCCTGCTTCCCGTTCGCAGCTTCGAGCAGCTCGGTGCAGCCTACCGCTGCAAGCGCCCGGCCCAGCATGCGCTTCGCGGTCAGCGAGTCCTCCAGAATGAGGCAGCGCATGGGGAGAGCGCGGGCTCACGCGTCGCCGCGATCCAGCGCCTCCAGCAGGCGCTCCGCAGCCCGGTCCAGGACTTCGGGGCGATCGTAGTGACCCTCGGCCAGCCGGCGGGCGATCTGCTGCAGCCGTTCCGCCGGAAGCTGACGAATCGGAGGCACGTCGGCACCCTCGCGGGCCAGGAGGTCGCGGGCGGCGGCGGACAGCTCCACCGCGTCGCCCCCCGGGGCCCGTTCCGGCTCGGCCAGCCGGCGCTCCGCCTCGGCCGGGGGCGGCGAGCCCACCCCGGGCGCGCGGGTGGAATCGGGGCGGCCCGCCCCGCCGGGTAGGGGGTGAATGGTCATGGTCAGCTCCTGCCGCGGTTCGGGTGTCGGCGGGATCGGACGATCCCGACCGGATTCTGACGGTGTCAAAATCTAGAGTCGCGCGGCCGGCCGGAAACTTTAGCCGGGCCCGGCAGCTCCGGCCGGGAGAGCCAGCCCCGAGCCGATCATCCGGTTGAGGTCCACCAGTGCCTGGAGTTTCTCGGGAGCCGGGTCGGCCCGGATTTCCCAGGTCCGGCGGTCAACGAACGCGCTCAGCCGCAGCAGGTTGAGCCGGATCTCGGAGGGGAGCGGGTGGTCCGGAGCTTCGAGCTCGCACTGAAACAGGGTCCAGAGCCGCTGGTTGTAGCCCAGGGCTTGGTCGAGCTGGTCGCCGGCTCCGGCTCGACCCCAGCTCTGCTGGCAGGCCTCGAGCAAGCGGGCCGCCTTGAAGAGGGCGGCGGCCTCGAGCTCGCGGCTGGAGGCCGTCATCTTGCGCCCGGCGTCATAGGCGTGGGACGGGTTAGTGAACATGGGCGAGAAGGCGGCGCTCGTGGCGGAGCAGGCCCTGGGCCCGCTTGAGCGCCTGGTAATAGTTGCGCCGGGCCAGGTGGCCGCCGATAGCCTCGAAATGGGGCCGGCAGCTCGGCGCGGCCTCGAGCACCTCGGCGGCGAGGGCGTGGTAGGTCGCCTCGTGTTGCGCGGCCGCCCCGGGATCCACGTAGAGGAGCTGGAGCGCGAGGTAGACCCTCTCGCACGGGGTCCGCACCGCCCCCGGGCTCAGAATGTCTGCCTCGCGCAGCACCGGGACCTCGTTCTCCACCGCCAGGCGGACTTGGCTGGGGCCGTTCCGCAGGACCGCGCCGCCGATGATGACGCGCTCATGGGGCTTGAGGGTCAGGCGAAGGGACATGGCCATCCTCGGCGGACTCCCAGCGGGTCCCCGTTCGGGGACCGCCGGTACGCGGGTCACGGTCGAGCGGACCCGGGAGCGCCGCCACGTCCGCCGGTGGCGACGCTTCCGGATCCCGGCCGGTCAGAAAAGCCGCAGGATGCTCTGCTGCGACTGCGAGGTCAGACTCAGCGCCACGATGCCCAGCTGCTGGCGGGTCTGGAGCGCCAGCATGTTGGCGCCTTCCTCGTTCGGATCGGCCGCGGTGAGGTTGTCCGCCCCCTCGGTCAGGGTATTGATCATCCGGCTGGTGAAGTTCTGCCGGGCCACGATCACGCCGTTGCTGCTGGAGAGCGTGGCTGCCTGGCTCCGGAGGGTACCGAGCGCCGCATCGAGATCGGTGACCGCTGCGTCGATGTCGGTGTCCGACGCCCATGCGTTCGCCGCAGTCGCGATGCCGAGGCCCGAGGAGCTGGCGTCGAAGCCGGTGATCGTGATGCTCGAGGTACCGGACTCGTTGAATTCCACCGTGAGCGTGCCGGAGGCCAGGAAGTTCACGCCCTTGTAGCCGGCGTCGGTGGCCAGCTGGTCAATCTGGGTGAGCAGGGCGTCGAACTGGCTGGCGAGGGTCGCCCGGCCGGTGGTGTCCGCGCTCCGGGCCGAGGCGGCGAGACCCTTGGCCTGCTCGATCAGGGTGGTGATCGCCGAGATGCCGTCGGAGGCCGCCTTCACGGTCTGGATGGCCTCGCCCATCGCGTCCTTGCGGGCCGCGAGGTCCGACGCGCGGCTGCGGTGGTTCTGGGCCGCGAAGAACGCGGACGCGTCGTCCACCGCGGAGTTCACGCGGAGGCCGGTCGCGAGCCGCTCGGTGGTCCGCGCCATGAGCGCCGAGACCACCTGGAGCTGGGCCAGGCTGCCGCGCATGCCGCCGGCCAGGGTGATGTCGTTCACCGCCATTGGAGTACCCTCCCCTTCTGGGTTGTCTGGTTGCATCCCGGGCTTCTGCCCGCGAGGCCGGCGGAAGCGCCGACACCCCTAGGGTCGGCGGGGGCCGCGCGGACTTTAGGAGTGCGGGGGCGCGGGAGCGCGAGAGCCGACGGCGGGATTCCGGCGCTCCGGCGCCGGGGCGCCTCCCCGGTGCCTGACCGATCCGTTTCCGCTCCGGAGTGCGGCACCCGGGGCCGGGAGGGGCCTCTACCGCAGGAAGTCGGTGAGCCGGGTCGAGAGGATCCGGCTGATCGCCGCGTAGGCTCGCTCGAGGGCCGACTGCGCGGCGACGGCCTGGACGGCGGCTTCCGCGGGATCCGCGTCGCGGACCGCGTCGCGCCGATCCAGCATCTGGCCTTCCCGCCTGGCCAGCGCCTCGCCGACCCGCTCGATCTCGGCCAGGCGGCCGCCGAGTTCGGCCTGGGCCGCCAGGGCCTGATCCTGGGCCGCGCCGAGGGCGGCGCCCTGCGCCTGGATCGTGGCCGGCGTCCCGCTGGCCAGTTCCTGGATCAGGCCGTCGAGGGCCTGGAGGGCGGGGGCGAAGACCTGATTGCCGGTGTGGTTGGTCGGCAAGGTGACCCCGTCGTCAAGCTGCACCTCCCGCACGACGGTATCCCCGATGTACGTTCCATTGGCGAGAAACGGCGGCTGGCCGGTCTCCGCGCCGCCGAAGATGTATTCGTTCCCGATGCGAAGGTTGGCGAGCGACAGCATCTCCTCGCGGAGCTGGGTGACCTGAGCCAGCGCGGCCTGCCGCACCGGATCGGTGGGGGAGGCAGCGGCCCCCGTGAGGGCCAGGTCCTTGGCCTGTCGAAGAATGTCCCGGGCCGTGGTGAGGGCGGTGTCTTCCGCCGCCATCCGGGTCGTGGCCCAGGCGGCGTTCCGGCGGTACCGGGCCACGTCGCGAAGCGCCGCGTCGAGCCGCATGATCTGCGAACCGGCGACGGGGTCGTCGGAAACGGTCTCCACGCGCCGGCCCGTGACCAGACGCCGCTGGCTCTCGGCGACTGCCGCCTGGCGGATCTCGAGGTCCCGCAGGATGCTGAGCCGGGTGGCAGAATCGGGGACACGCATGCGGCAAATCCGTCCGGTTTGATCAAGGTATCGGGCGTTTCTGTGCAACTCTTGAGCCGGCCAGTCATGCCGGGGCCGGGGCGGGCCCGGGTTCAGAACTTCCCCGCTCCGTCCAAGACAGACCGGCGAGAGCCGGAACTCCCCCACCCTTTCCTGAGAAAAGGTGCTATGCCGACCGTGCTCTGCATTGACGACGAACCTGCCGTTGGTGTGGTCGTGGAGCATGCCCTGAACGAACTGGGACACGAGCCGGTGCTGGCCACGAGCGTGGAGGACGGCCTGAAGATCGTGAACCGGCAGCCGGTGGACCTCATCATCTCGGACTTCCGGATGCCGAGCGCCACCGGGCTCGACCTGCTGGATCACCTGAAGGAAATGGGGTTCGAGATTCCCGTCATCATCATGACGGGGTACTCGAGCATCGAGAACGCGGTGCTCTCCATGCGGCACGGCGCGGTGGACTATCTCACCAAGCCGCTCCGGCAGGAGGCGCTCCGGATCGCGGTGGCCAACGCCATCGAGGTGGCGCGCCTGCGCCGGGAGAACGAGCAATTCCGGCGCGAACTCGAATCGTTGCAAGGGCCCTCGGCCATCGTGGGCGAGAGCCCGGCGCTCAAACAGGTGCTGGACACCATCGCCGCGGTGGCTCCCACCCGGGCGACGGTCCTGCTCGAGGGCGAGTCCGGCACGGGGAAGGAATTGTTTGCGCGGCTCATCCACACCCGAAGCGGCCGCCCGGGCCAGCTGGTCACCATCAATTGTGCGGCGCTGCCGGAGGGGCTGGTGGAGAGTGCGCTCTTCGGCCACGAGCGCGGGGCCTTCACCGGGGCGACTCAGCGGACGCAGGGCGCCTTCGAGCGGGCCCACCAGGGGACCCTCCTCCTGGATGAGATCTCGGAGATGCGACTCGATCTCCAGGCCAAGCTGCTCCGGGCCATCCAGGAGCAGGAGTTCGAGCGGGTGGGCGGCCATCAGCCGATCAAGGTGAACGTCCGGATCGTGGCGACCACGAACCGCGATCTGGCAGCGGAGGCCGAGGCGGGCCGGTTCCGCCGGGATCTGTACTTCCGGCTGAGCGTGGTCCCGATCCGGACCCCGGCGCTCCGGGAGCGGGCTGAGGACATTCCGCTCCTGGTGGAGCACTTCGTCCGGCACGCGGCGCACCAGATGGGTACCAGGCCTCCCGTGGTTCCCCCGGAGACCGTCGCCTATCTCCAGCAGCTCCCCTGGCCTGGCAACGTCCGCGAGCTGGCCAACGCCGTGGAGCGGGCGGTCATTCTGAACCGCGACCGGTCCGGGCGCCTGTTGCCCGAGGCGTTCGGCGCGGTCCGCCCTGCTCCCGGCCTTGCGGCGCCCACCTCGGCTGCGCCCGCAGGCGCGCCGCCGGCCACCTTCAACCTGCGCGAGCTGGAGGAGTACACCATCCGGCGGGCGCTCGAGGCGACCGGGGGCCATCGGGCCCGTGCCGCCGAGCTGCTCGGCATCAGCGAGCGCACCCTCCGCAACAAGCTCAATGTCAGGCCCTGCGACGCGTCGCTCGGGGGTTCCTGAGCGGCAAGCTCCGCCGGTGGGACCGGAAGTCTCTGCCGCTTCCTCCCCGCGTCCACGCGGGAGGCGGTCCCGCCTCGCTCGGCTTTCGCCGCCCGTCCCGCCGATCAAACTGGCCGCGTAACACGAGTTAGCCGCAGCCGCGGCCGCGGTGCGCCGCCCGGTGCGCCGCGCGGTATGCGGCTTGCCCTTCCCCTGCGGCGATTCGTTCTCCAGAGGCCGACGTGCTCAAAGGATTGTTCGGTCCCGACTCGCTCCCGTACATGCTGCGGGGCGGTCTGGAGGAGGCCAGCGCCACGCAGCGCGCGATCGGGGCCCGGGTGGCGGGCACCCTCTCGGCGAGCAGCAGCGTGGAGTTTTCGGACGCACTGGCCGCCGAGGCCGAGCGGGCGGCGGTGGAGGAACAGTTGCAGGCGTCCATGACCGAGCTGGCGGACACCCAGCTCCGGTACGAAGCGAGCGCCCGGCTGCTCCAGGAAGCTTATTCCCAGTTCCGCATCGCGATGCGCGACCATGCCTAGCGTGGGTCCCTTTCCGATCTGGCCCCGGCCGATCCGGCAGCTCTTGCGGCCGCTCGCAATACCGGCCGAGGGGATGGCCTTGCAGCAGAAGTTCATGCAGGCGATCTCGGCGAACATTGCCAACGCCGAGACGATCCGGACGCCCGAGGGAGGTCCGTATCGCCGGCAGGTGGTCACTGTGACTCAGGACCCGGCGACCGGGCGCCCTACGGTGGCGATTCACCGGGACGCGGCGCCGGGCCGGCTGGAGTACGACCCGGGCCATCCCGAGGCGAACGCGCAGGGTTTCGTCGAGTATCCCAACGTGGACCTCAATACCGAGCTGGTGGACCTGATGATCGTCCGCCGGGTGCACGAGGCGAACGCCAGCGTGTTCCAGGCCGCGAAGGCGATGCTCAAGCGGGCCCTGGAAATCTGACTCAGGAGACCTCATGTCCATCCCCCCCATCTCGGGTCCGGCCGCCGGTGCGGTGCTGCGTGCCGCGGCGCCTCCGCGGGCCGCCCCGGCCGAGCCGCCCCCCCCCGACGGCGCTTCGTTCTGGGAGCTCCTCACGCCGGAGGAGCGGGCGTTCTTCGCCCAGCAGGCGGCGCTGGGACCGCTGAGCTATCGGCCAGGGGGGGCGGCGGCGCCCGTGGCGGCGCCGACCGGGCAGCGGCTGGACGTCCGGGCCTGAGCGATGACCGCCCCGATCGGACCGAGCCAGGGTATCGTCAGCCCGCTGGAGCGGGGCGAGGGCGGCGTCGCGCTGCCCGGGGCGGTACCCGGTGCCAGCTTCGGCGACCTGTTCGTCCGCGCGCTGAACGACGCCTCCGGACTCCAGGAGGATGCCCGCGCGATCATCGGTGCGTACCTGCGGGGCGAGCCGGTCGAGCTGCATCAGGTCATGGCTGCGAGCGAGGAGGCGGCGATCGCGCTCGAGCTCTTGGTCGAGGTCCGCAACAAGCTCGCGGACGCCTATCGCACGATCATGAACATGCAGTGAGCGCTTCGCGGCCATGACGACTGCCACCCATCGCCTGGCGGAGACGGTCCGCGGCCTGTCCGGCACCCGCCGGTTTCTGCTGCTCGGGGCCCTGGCCACGCTCCTCGTCGCCATCTGGGGGATCACGAGCTGGGCGGCGGCGCCGACCTACGTCGTGCTGTTCCGCGACCTCGACCTGGCAGACGCGGCGACGCTGCAGGATCGGCTCGCCAAGACCGACATCCGGTTCCGCCTGACCGATGGCGGTACCACGATCGAGGTGCCGGCCGGCGACCTGGCCCGGGCCCGGGTGGCGCTGGCTCGGGACGGCCTGCCGGGCACCGGCCGGCCCGGCCTGGAGCTCTTCGACAAGCCGTCCTGGGGCATGACGGACTTCACCCAGCGGGTCACCTACCAGCGCGCGCTGGAGGGCGAGCTGGCACGGACCATTGCCGCGATCCATGGGATCCGCCGGGCCCAGGTGCACTTGGTCCTGCCGACCACGAGCCCGGTGCGCCGCCTGGAGCGGCCCGCCTCGGCGTCGGTCGTCCTGAGCCTCGCGCCGGGGGTCACCCTCCCGCCCGATGCGGTCCAGGGGATCGCGTACGTCGTGAGCAGCAGCGTGGAGCAGCTCGCGCCGGAGCAGGTGGCCATCATGGACGACCGGGGGCGGTTGCTCTCGATCCCCGGCGCGGGAACCGCGGGTACCGGACTGACCACGCGCCAGCTCGACGTCCAGCACGCCGTGGAGGACCATCTGCGGGGGAAGATTGACGCCCTGCTCGCGCCGGTGCTGGGGGCGGGCAAGGTGCGGGCCCAGGTGGCCGCCCAGCTCCGCTTCGATCAGGTGGACCGCACCATCGAATCGTTCGACCCCGAGGGCCAGGTGCTCCAGAACGAGCAGCGGAGCGAATCGGGCGATCCGGAGGCCGCACCAGGCGGTGCCACGGTGGTGTTCAACAACACGTACCAGAACTCGCGCAAGATCGAGAAGATCATCAGCGCGGTGGGCACCGTGGAGCGCCTGTCGGTCGCGGTGCTGGTGGACGCGACGGCCCTGGACGGGCTGAGCGGGGCGCTCCGCAGCCCGGCCCGTCTGGAGGCGATGGTGCGGGACGCCATCGGGGCCGACAGCACGCGCGGCGACCGGGTGAGCGTGGTGGCCGTGCCCTTCGAGCCGGCGAGCCCGCCGGCCCTGGACACGGCGGCCCAATCGGCGCCGAGCGCCGACCCGCTGGCACTGGCGGAGCGGTTCATCCGGCCCGTGGTCGGCCTGGTGGGGCTGGTGGTGCTGCTCTTCGCGGGGCTTCGGGCGCTCAGGGTGCTGTCGCTCCCGGCGCCCGCGCCGGCGGCCCCGGCCCCCGAGACGGGCCCCGCGTTGTCGCGGGTCCAGCCCGGCCCGGCCCCGGGCAGTCTGCCGCCCGATCTCGCCTCGCTCCGCGGGCTCCCGGAGCCTCCCCGGAGTGATGCCGGCGTCCGGGTCCTCCAGAGCTGGCTGGCGGAGTCGTGATGCCGCCGGGACTGCGACTGCCTGGCAAGAGTACGCCCCTCACGGGAGCGCAGAAGTGCGCCGTGCTCTGCATCGCGCTGGGGCCGGCGGGCGCGGCACCGCTGCTCCAGCAACTGAGCCCCGCCCAGGCGGAACAGGTGGCCCGCGAGATCGCAGCGCTCGAGAGGGTGGATCCTGAGACGGTGCACGCGGTGCTCGAGGAGTATCGGGCCGCCGCCCAGGAGCCGGACTCGAGCCTGCGAGGCGGCCCGGAATACGCCCTCCAGGTGTTGCAGCAATCGCTCGGCCCCAAGGCCACCACGGTCATCGACAAGGTGATGGGCGAGAATCTCGGCACGCGGTTCGCCCGGCTGCGCCGGGCGGCGCCGGAGACGCTGGCCGAGAGCCTGCGGGGCGAACATCCTCAGACCCTCGCCCTCATCCTGGCCCATGTCGAGCCGCGGTATGCCACGCGCGTGATCGAGACGCTTCCCGCCGAGACGGCGGCCGACGTGCTGTACCGGATCGCTCGGATGGAAAAGGTGGCGCCGGACGTCCTCGCCGCGGTCGAGAACGCGCTGAGTACCAAGACCGATCTCACCCTCACCCCGGAGATGACCCTCTCCGGCGGTCCCAGCGCCGTCGCCAAGGTGCTCAATCTCGCGGGCGGATCGCTGGAGAAGCAGCTCCTGGCGGCGATCGAGCAGAAGGATGCGGAGATCGCCACGCAGATCAAGTCGCTGATGTTCGTCTTCGAGGACCTCATTCTCATCGACTCGAAAGGCCTCCAGCGGGTGCTCCGGGAAGTCAGTGTCAAGGAGCTGGCGCTCGCGCTCAAGGCCGCCTCGGAGAAGGTCAAGGCGCACATCCGCGCCTCGATGTCGGAACGGGCCGCGGCCGCGCTCGACGAGGAAATCGAGATGCTGGGGCCGGTGCGGGTACGCGACGTGGAGGCGGTGCACGCCAAGATCCTGGAAACGGTGCGCGCGTTGGAGGAGGCTGGCGAGATCATCGTCCGCAGCCGGGGAGGCAACGATGACATCATCGCCTGAGTGCGGCCGCGGCTGGCTCATCCCGTCGTTCGACGCCCCGGGGGAGACCACCCCGGCCGGCCCGGCCTGGCCGCCCCCGGAGTTGCCGGCCGACCGGATTCCCTGGCCGGGGCCCGCCGCGGAGCCGCTCTTCGACGCCACCTACGAGCAGGGGTTCGCCGACGGCCGGCGCCAGGGCGAGGCCGAAGCGCGGCGGGAGCTGGGCCAGGCCGCCGCTGCCCTCCTCGGCGCGGCGCGGGAACTCGCGGCGCGTCAGGCGGAGTTTGCCCGCGACCGCGAGCGGAACCTGCAGGCGCTGGCCCTCATCGTGGCGCAGAAGCTCTTCGAGCGGGAGGTGGCCGCCGACCCGGCGATCCTCCAGCCGCTCCTGAGCCGCGCCCTCGAACTCCTCCCCGAAGAGGAAGGGATCGCCATCCGGCTCCATCCGGCGGACCTCCAGCACGCCCGCGCCGAGCTGGAGCGCCTCGAAGGCGGGGGCCCTGCGGCCCGCCTCAAGTGGATCGCAGACCCTGGGTTGGGACGCGGCAGCTTTCTGCTGGAGACCCCGCTCCGCGTCATAGACGGCCGCACCGACACGGCGCTGCGGCACCTCTACGAGCGGCTCCATCATGACTGAGCCCGTCCCGGTCACTGCCGACTCGCTGGCGGACGCGGTCGCCGACACGTCCCGGTTTGCGGTGTACGGCCGGGTGACGCGGGTGATCGGCCAGGTCGTGGAGGCCAGCTCGTTGCCGGTCGCAGTGGGGGAAGTCTGTCGCGTGGCGCCCGACGATCATCACGGCATCCTGGCCCAGGTCGTGGGCTTCCACGAACGCGGGATCCTGCTCATGCCGCTCGGCGACATTCAGGGCATCCATCCCGGCGCGCTGGTCATGCCGCTGGGGCGCCCACTCTACGCCGACGTCGGCGAAGGGTTGATCGGGCGGGTGCTGAACGGGCTGGGGCATCCGCTGGACGGCCGAGGGCCGGTGGGCGCGACCCGGCGCCGGGCCCTGGGCGCCGAACCGCCGAGCCCGCTCGAGCGGGCGCCGATCGCGGCCCCCCTCGGCACCGGCGTGCGGGCCCTGGACGGCCTCCTCACCCTGGGGCTGGGCCAGCGGATCGGGATCATGGCGGGCAGCGGGGTGGGGAAAAGCGTCCTCCTGGGCATGATCGCGCGCAA
>DATLXT010000141.1:0-6314 GCA_035575475.1 Gemmatimonadales bacterium
CTCGTGGGGGAGGCGGTGGCCCGCCTGGCCCGGGAGGGCGCGAGCGCGGTCTACCTCGAGGTTCGAGAGTCGAACACCGTGGCGCGGCGATTGTACCGGCGCCTGGGCTTCGAGGAGGTCGGCCGTCGGGCCCGCTACTACCGGCGGCCCGAGGAGGACGCGGTGGTGCTCCGGGCGGCGCTGGTTGTCGCGCGGGGCGACGCCGCGCCCTAGGCGCAGCGGCGTATCTTTGGTTGACAGAATAACTTGCGGGCCATATAATGGGGCCGTCCTTGGCCCCCCCGCCTTACGTTCGGAGGTCGTTTGTGAGCCGCAGCCTGAACAAAGTCATGCTGATCGGGAATCTGGGGGCCGATCCCGAGGTGCGCAGCACCAACAACGGGGCCCGCGTCGCGACCTTCTCCCTGGCGACCAGCCGCCAGTGGACCGGTCAGAACGGCGAGAGGCAGGAAAAGACCGAGTGGCACCGTGTGGTCTGCTGGAACAACAAGGGCGGCCAGCTGGCCGATGTGGCCGAGCGGTTCCTCAAGAAGGGGGACCGGGTCTATGTCGAAGGCCGGATCGAGTACCGCACCTGGGAGGATCGGGAGAAACAGACCCGCTACACGACGGAGATCATCGCCCGGGAAGTGATCATGCTGACGCCCAAGGGGGCGGCTGAGGCGGCCGGCGAGCCGGCCCGCGCCCGGGTGGCGGCGAAGGTGGCCCCGGAGGGCAAGTCGGAATCGCTCGACAGCTTCCCGGAGGCGCTGGATGAGGAGGACGACGATCTGCCGTTTTGATCGGCAGTGCCTCGTCGTGGCGGCGGCCCTGGGGCTCGGGCCGGTGGCGGTACTCGCGCAGGACACTGCGCGGGTGGCGCCGGACACGGCCCCGGCGGCCGTTGCCACGGGGCAGCTCCCCGCCAGTCACACCGTGGTTCGGGGCGAGACCCTCTGGTCCATCTCCCAGCTGTATTTCGGCGACCCGCTGCTCTGGCCCGAGATCTACCGGTTGAACACGGCCGTCATCGAGGATCCGCACTGGATCTATCCCGGCGAGGTCCTGGTCCTCGCGCCCGCGGTGGTCGTGGCCCAGGGCCCGGCCGACACCCTGGTGGGCGTGCCCACGCCGGCGGCCGACACGGTGCGGGCCGAGCCCGGAGCCGACACGGTGGCCGCGGCGCTCGATACCCTCCCCGCCGACACGGCGCTGGTGGTGGTGGAGCCGCCGCCGCCCGAGCCCACCGGGGCCTACGAGACGATATTCGACCGCCGGCGTTCGCGTACCGAGGAGGTGCAGCGGATCCTGCGGGCCTACGCCGAACAGCCGTACCGCCCGGTGCGCCGCGGGGAGTTCTACGCCGCCGGGTTCCTGACCGAGGAGGAGCGGCTGCCCTACGGGACGGTGCTGGGGAACACCGAGCGGCCGGCCATCCGGCGGCTGACGCCGCAGTCCTCGGCGACCACGTTCGACGAGATCGCCATCCGGCCGCCGCGGGGAGCGTCCTACCACGTGGGCGACTCGGTGCTGATCGTCCGGCTCGACCGCACCCTGGCGGGATGGGGGGAGGTGGTGGTGCCGCACGGCGTGGCGCGGGTGACCGAGGTCCAGGAGCAGCAGGTGCTGGCCGAGCTGGTGATGCAGTTCGCGCGGGTGCGCAACGGTCATCTGGCGCTGCCCCTGGAGCCCTTCCGCGACCCCGGAGAGGTACGGCCCACGCCGGTCGAGCAGGGCCTGGAGGGCCGGCTGGTCGGGCCGCGAGACCTCCACGCCCTGGCCAATCAGCAGCAGTTCGTGTTCATTGACCGCGGCCGCGCGGACGGGGTGGTGCCGGGCGACGTCTTCGAAGTCTATCGGCCGGCGGCGGGCGAGCCCGGGACCGCTTCCGAGCAGGTGCTGGCCAGCCTGCTGATCGTGCACACGCGAGAGCGGTCGGCGACCGGGATGATCGTCGGCATCAACCATCCGACGCTGGTGCCCGGTCTTCCCGTGCGTCTCGTCAAGAAGATGCCCTCCTGAGCGGCCTCCGGGCCCGCCCGGCGGCGCCCGGGGCCTCTGTGCGGTGATCATCACGTTCCACCTGCTGGCCCTGGCATGCTACGGCGTGGCGGCGGGCTGCGCCCTGGCGCCGTTTGTGGTCGGGGGCCCGGCGCCGCGCTGGCTGGGACTGGGCGCGCCGCTGGCGGGCCTGGCGTTCCACGTGGCGGGGGCAACCCAGTTGTCGCTGGTGGGGCTGGCGCCCACGCTCTCCATGCTGGCCCTGTGCTTGGTGGGGCTCCAGGTGGTGTCGGACCGGGTGTTGCGCACCGGCGCGGTGGCGCTGTTCACGGCCCCGCTGGCCGCGGGGCTGGTGGGTCTCGCCCTCCTGCTGGGCTTCGGGGAGGGGGCCGAGCCCTCCGGGGGACAGAACGCCTGGTTTATCTTGCACGTCACCTTGAGCGTGCTGGGCGTGGCGCTGCTGGCCCTCGCCTTCGTGACCGCGGCGCTGTACCTGTTGCAGTTCCGCGAGCTCAAGACCAAGCGGTTCGGGCAGATCTTCCGCTACTTCCCGCCGCTGGAACGGCTCGACCGGCTCAACCGCGTCGCGCTGGTGGCGGGCTTCCCGGTGCTGACGCTGGGCGTCTTGCTGGCGCTGGGGTACGCCCAGCGCTTTGCCGGCGGGATGCACGCCACGCCCGCGCAGATCGTCTGGGGCGCGTTCACCTGGGTGGTGCTGGGTTGGGCGGTGTGGGTGCGCACCCTCCGGGGATGGGACGGGCGGCGGGCCGCGGTGGCGAGCATCGCCGGGTTCGCCGCCGTGGTACTGGTCTACGTCGCGCTCAAGCTTTCCGAACCCGGAGCCGAGCGCTTTCTGTGACGGGGATGGCGGGATCGGGCATCGCGGTCGTCGGCGTCAATCATCGGACGGCGCCGCTGGAGGTGCGCGAGCGGTTCGCCCACGGGCCGCACGAGGTGCCGGGCGCCCTGGAACGCGTGTTGCGGGCCGGCGCGGGAGGTGCCGTGCTCCTCTCCACCTGCAACCGGACCGAGTTCTACCTGGCGGATCCATCGGACGATGTGGCCCAGACGGTGTGGGATCTGCTGTCGGAGCGCCTGGGGGACGGGCGGCGCGCCCGGGAGTACGGCTACGCCAGCCGGGATCGCGAGGCGGTCCGGCACCTCTACCGGGTGTCGGCGGGCCTGGACTCCATGATCCTGGGCGAGTCGCAGATCCAGGGGCAGGTGCGGCAAGCGTGGGAGCTGGCTCGGGCGCAGGCCGGCCCGGTCCTGCACCGCCTGTTTCAGAGCGCTCTTCAGGTGGGCGCGCGGGTGCGCACCGAGACGGCATTGGGCACGGGCGCGGCCTCGGCCCCCTCGGCGGCGGTGGCGCTGGCCGGGAAGATCTTCGGGTCCCTGGCGGGCCGCAAGGCGGTGGTGCTGGGCGCGGGGGACATGGCCGAGCTGGCCGCGGAGTGTCTGCGGGACGAAGGCGTGACGCTCACGCTCGTGGCCAACCGCACGTACGACCGCGCCGCGGCGGTGGCCGAACGTCTGGCCACGCGGGCGGCGACGCTGGCCGAAGTGTGGGAGCACTTCGCCACCGCGGACCTGATCCTGTGCTCCACCGCGGCGCCGCACGCGGTGGTGACCTGGGATCGCGTGGTGGAGCCGATCCGGCGGCGAGGGCACCGCCCGCTCTGCATCCTCGATCTGGCGGTGCCCCGCGACGTCGAGCCGGCGGTGGGCCAGCTCGACAACGTGTTCCTCTACGACATCGACGATCTCCAGGCCGTGGCCGCCCAGGCGGCCGAAGCGCGCCGGACCGAGGTGCCCGCGGCCGAGCGGATTGTGGACGAGGAGGTGGAGCAGTTCTGGGCCTGGTACGACGGCCTGAAGGTCGTGCCCGTCATCCGCGAGTTCCGGGAGCGGATGGAAGCGCTGCGAGCCGCCGAGGTCGAGCGCGCCCTCCGCCACCTGAGCCATCTCGCCCCCGAGGACCGCGCCCGGGTGGAACAGCTGAGCCATGCCCTCCTGAACAAGTTCCTCCACGGGCCGACCGTCGCGCTCAAGGAGGCCGCGGGCGCGGGCCGGGCGTTCGCGTTGCTGGACGCCCTGCGCCGCCTGTTCGGCCCGGAGCCCGGGCCGTGACGCGCCGGGTGCTGGTCACCGGGGGCGCGGGGTTCATCGGGTCCCATGTGGCGGACGCCCATCTCGCGGCGGGCGACGAGGTCACCGTGCTCGACGACCTGTCGAGCGGGCGGCGGGGCAACGTGCCGGCCGGCGCGCGGTTCGTGGAGGCCGACGTCCGATCGCCCGAGGCGCGCTCCCTGCTGGCCCGCGGCGGGTTCACCATCCTCAACCACCACGCCGCCCAGATGGACGTCCGCCGCTCGGTCGAGGACCCCCTGTTCGACGCCAGCGTAAACCTGCTGGGGTTGCTCAACCTGCTCGAAGGCGCCCGGGCGGGCGGGGTGCGGCGCGTGGTCTTCGCGTCCTCCGGCGGCACCGTGTACGGGGAGACCGAGGCCCTCCCCCTGGCCGAGACCGATCCCAAGTTCCCGGCCTCCCCCTACGGGACCGCCAAGCTCGCCTCGGAGTATTACCTCGCGACGTTCAGCCAGCTGTACGGCATCGAGACGGTGGCGCTGCGCTACAGCAACGTGTACGGCCCGCGGCAGAGCCCGCACGGCGAGGCCGGCGTGGTGGCCATCTTCGGCAAGCGTCTGCTGGCCGACGAGCCGCTGGTCATCTACGGCGACGGGGAGCAGACCCGCGACCTGGTGTTCGTGGCCGACGTGGCGGAGGCCAACCTGGCGGCCGCGGGACAGCCGCTGCCGGCTTTCTCGGGGCTGGACGACCGCGCCTACAACATCGGGACCGGCGTGGAGACGACGGTCAATCAGCTGGCGACCCTCCTGAGCCGGGCAGCGGGGCGGACGCCGCCCGTCCGGCACGCCCCCCCGCGGCCGGGCGAGCTGCGGCGGAACGCGCTGCGGGTGGAGAAGGCGGCGCGGGAGCTGGGCTGGCGCCCGCGAACCCCGTTGGTCCGGGGGCTGGAACTCACCTTGCGCTGGCTGGCGGAGGACTGAGGCGTGCTGCTCCAGGTCGGAACCGCGATCCCGAGCACCCCCTGGGAACTGGTGCTGACCTCCAGCCGCGAGACCAAGTTCGTGCTCGCGGTCCTGGTGCTCTTCTCTCTCGTGTCCTGGTACGTGATCGTGCTGAAGTGGTGGCAGTTCCGGCGCATGCGGCGACTGGCCGACCGCTTCCTGGCGGAAGTGGAGCGGGCCACGCGACTCGAGGATGCCTACCACGCGGCCATGCGCCTGCCACCTTCGCCCTACAACCGCCTCCTGCGCGAGGGCGTGCATTTCTTCTCCACGCTGAAGCCCGGGGGACTGAAGAAGGACCGGGAGGACCCGGCCGCGGCACCGGCCCTGCTCACCGCCACGCAGCTCGAGGCGCTGCGGATGGTGCTGGCGAAGGAAGTCGCGGCGGAGCGCGATGCCGCGGCCCGCTTCATTCCCTGGCTCGCCACCTTCGGCTCGGTGAGCCCCCTGCTCGGTCTGCTGGGCACCGTGCTCGGGGTGATGGACGCGTTCATCGGCATCGCGGTGGGGGGGTCGGGGAACATCGCCGCGGTCGCGCCCGGTGTGGCCGAGGCCCTGGTCACCACGGTGATGGGCCTCGCCGTGGCCGTCCCGTCCATCATGGCGTACAACGTGTTCGTGAACCGCCTGGGGCTCTTCGCCGGCGAGCTGGAGGGGTTCGCCCAGGAGATCATCGGGACCATGGCCCGCGAAGGGAGGCTCTGATGGCCGGGACACTCGGAGGCGGGGGGAGCGGCCTGCGGGGCCACGGAGAGCTGCCGCTCAACGCCGACATCAACGTCACCTCGCTCGTGGACGTGGCGTTCGTGCTGCTGATCATCTTCATGATCACGGCGCCGATCATGCAAGGCGGGGTGGACGTGCGCCTTCCTCGGGCCCAGGCCCGCCCGCTGGATCCGCGCGAGGGGCTGGTGGTCTCGGTGGACCAGGCCGGGCGCATCTATCTCGACCAGACCGGCCTCTCCTACGAGGACTTCCGCGCCACCTTCCCGGCCTTCGTCCGGACCAAACGGCCGGCCGGAGTGTACCTGCGAGCGGACGGCCGCGTGCGCTACGCGACCGTGGTGCAGGTCCTGGCCGTGATGCGCGCGGCGGGCGTGGCCGACGTGGGACTCGTGGCGGAACCGGAAACCTTCGAGCGATGACCCGACGGGCGCGGGGGCCGGCGGCCTCGGGCGTCGCCCTCGTGGGGACGCTGGTGGTGCACGGCGCGGCCGGCGCATGTCTCTTCGCGGCGGCGGG
>DATLXT010000142.1:0-6034 GCA_035575475.1 Gemmatimonadales bacterium
GACGGTCTGCCCCGGGATCTCGACCGGCAGCCCCGCCAGCAGCACCGCCATGCGCGCCACGTTGCGGTTGTCCTCGCCCGCTTGATTGGCGCACCCCAGGATCACGTCGTCGATCGAGGCCGGATCGATGCCGGTGCGCTCGACCACGGCCCGGATCGGGATCGCCGCGAGGTCGTCGGCCCGCACAGCCGCCAGCGCCCCGCCATGCCTCCCGACCGGCGTGCGATAGGCGCCGCAGATCAGCGCCTCAGGCATCCCGCATCCCGCATGCCGTCACAGTCCCACCCAGACGGTCTTGGTCTCCAGGTACCCGTCCAGCGCCTCGCGCCCCAGATCCCGTCCGAAGCCGGAGGCCTTGAAGCCCCCGAACGGGGCCCCGGGGTCGTAGAAGTTGTAGGTATTGATCCACACCGTCCCGGCCCGGATGGCGCGGGCCAGCCGGTGCGCTTTCTGGAGGTCCCGAGTCCAGATGCCCGCCGCGAGACCGTACATGCTCTGGTTGGCGAGCCGCACGGCCTCGTCGAAGGTCTCGAACGACAGCACCGCCAGCACCGGGCCGAAGATCTCTTCCCGGGCGATGGTCATCTCGGGCGACACCCGGTCGAACACCGTGGCCTCGACGAAGTAGCCCTTCCCGTTGGGCCGGACCGCCTTGCCGCCCGCCACCAGGGCCGCGCCTTCCGCCACGCCCTTCTCGATGTAAGAGAGCACGGTCTCCTGCTGCTTGCGGGAGACCAGGGCGCCCAGCCGCGTGTTCTTGTCCAGGGGATCGCCCACCGCCAGCTTCTGGGCGTTTTCGGCCAGGCGGTCCACCACCTCGTCGTGAACCCGGCGCTCGACCAGGAGGCGCGAGCCCGCCGCGCACACCTCGCCCTTTCCGTAGAAGATCCCGGTCTGGGCTCCGCGCACCGCGGCCGCGAGATCGGCGTCCGCGAAGACGATGTTGGGGCTCTTTCCGCCCAGCTCGAGCGTGACCCGCTTGTTGGTCTCGGCCGCCATCCGCATGATCTGCCGGCCCACTTCCGTCGAGCCGGTGAAGGCGATCTTGTCCACCTCGGGGTGCCGCACCAGAGCCGCCCCCGCGGTCGCGCCCCCGCCCGTGACCACGTTGAAGGCGCCCGGCGGGAACCCGACCTCGGCCACGATCTCGGCGAAGGCGAGCGCGGTCAGGGGCGTTTCGGAGGCGGGCTTGAGCACCACGGTGCATCCCGCCGCGAGCGCCGGCGCGAACTTCCAGCTCGCGATGTTCAGCGGGAAGTTCCAGGGCACGATGGCGCCCACCACGCCCACCGGCTCGCGCAACGTGTAGACGAAGAACGATCCCTCCACGGGGAGGGTGTCGCCCGCGATCTTGTCGGCCCACCCCGCGTAGTACCGCAGGGTGTTGACGGTCATGGCGAGTTCGATCTTCGACTCGAATAGGGTCTTGCCGTTGTGCGCGGTCTCCAGTCGGGCGAACTCGTCGAGCCGCCGCTCCAGACGCTCCGCCGCCTGGTAGAGGAGCCGGCCCCGCTGGCGGGCCGAGAGCCCTCGCCAGGCGTCGGACTCGAGGCAGGCCCGGGCGGCGCGCACCGCATGGTCCACGTCGGGCGCCTCCCCCGCCGGCACCTCGGCGATCACCTCTTCCGTGGCGGGATTGATCACGGGGAAGCGCTTCCCCGAGGCCGCCGGCCGCCACTCGTTATCGATGAAGAGCTCGGTTCTCACCGGCCCTTGAACTCCGCCACCCGCTTCTCGACGTAGGCCGCGATGCCCTCCTTGGCGTCGTCGCTCTGGAAGAGCTGCTGCTGGAGCTCGCGCTCCAGCGCCAGCCCCGACTCGAAGGGGACCTCGGCGCCAGACTGGACCGCGCGCTTGATCAACCCCACGGCCTTGGCCGCCTTGTTCGGCGGGCAGAACTGCCGGGCGTACAGCATCACCTGGTCCCAGAAACCGTCGGCCGGGAAGACCTCGTTGACCAGGCCGATCTCCTTCGCCCGATCGAAGGAGAACGTCTCTCCCTTCACCATCAGCTCGATGGCCAGGGGCTTGCCCACGATCCGGGCCAGCCGCTGGGTGCCGCCCGTGCCCGGGAGCACGCCCAGATTCACCTCCGGCAGCCCGATCTTCCCGGCGTTCTCGCGGGCCAGCCGGAGGTCGCAGGCCATGGCGATCTCCAGCCCCCCGCCCACGGTGTGCCCGTTCAACGCCGCGATGGTGAGCTTGGGGGTGTGCTCCAGCCGGTTCAGGGTCTCGTTGGCGTGCAGGCAGAAGAAATACTTGTAGCGGGGCGTGATGCTGTTGAGATAGGCGATGTTGGCCCCGGCCGAGAAGAACTTCTCGCCGTGCCCCCGCAGCACCAGGACGTGCACCTCGTCGTCGAAGCGCGCCTGGAGGATGGCATCATCGAGCTGGCGCATCATCTCGTAGGTGTAGGTGTTGGCGGGGGGGTCGTCGAGCTCGATGATGGCGACGCCATCGTCCACCCGGTAGCGCACCAGCGTCTTGGTCTCCTGAGCCGTCAGCGTGGCCATGGTCAAGTCAACCTCCCTGTACCGTGGTGCGCGCCTCGACCAGACCGCCCAGGAAGATGCGCGCGATGAGATCGGCGAGCCGCGGGGGATCGAGCGGCCCCGCCGGATCGTACCAGGTGTAGATCCAGTTCATCATGCCGAAGAGCACGTAGGCGGCGGCGCTGCGCTCCGGCGCCGGGGTCTCCGGCGCCACCTCCTTCAGCAGGGACTCCAGCAAGTCCACGTACCGCCGCTTGACGGCCTCGACCCGCCGCCGCCCCTCGCCGGCGAGCACGCCGGCCTCGTGCGACAACACCTTCATCTCCGCCATGTGGCGGGCGAAGAAGGTGACATGGTGGCGGACGAAGGCCTGGAGTTTCTCCAACGGATCGCCGGCCGCCGCGACCGCCGCCCGCGCTCCCTCCAGCACCAAGGTGAAGCACCGCTCCTGAATCAGCTGGAGCAGCTCTTCCTTGCCGCGCACATAGTAGTACATCCCGGCGAGCGACATCCCGCTCGCCGCCGCCAGGTCGCGCATGGTGGTCGAGTGGTAGCCCTTCCGGGCGAACACCCGGGCGGCCTGCGCGAGCAGATGGTCCAGCCGCCGGTCGAAGGAGCGCATGGGCGGATTCGAACGAGCGTTCGAAGTCCAATATGGGCGGTGGGCCGGCCGGGCGGTAGTCCTTAACTTCCGCGAGTCTCCCACGTCCACCGGACAGCCCATGGCCTCACCCCAACCGGTCGCCGCCGAGGACGCGGCGCTGATCGCGGCCTGGCGGGCAGGTGACGAACAGGCGGCGGCCGAGCTGGTGCGGCGCCATGCCCGCGCGCTGGCGCGGTTTCTCGCCGCCGCGGGGGCCGGCGAGGCCGACCTGGACGACCTGGTGCAGGAGACCCTGGTCCGCGCCTTCCGGGGACTGGGCCGGTTCCGGGGCCAGTGCCAGTTCCGGACCTGGCTGTTCACGATCGGGGCCAACCTGCTGAGGGACCTGGGACGGCGAGCGGGCCGGGCACGGGTGCTCCCGCTGGACGAGGCGATCGAGGCCCGGGACGGAGACCCCCACGAGCGCGCGGTGGCGGCCGAAGCGGAGCGCCGGCTGGCCGAGGGGCTGAAACACCTCACCCGGATGCAGCGCGAGGTGTTCCTGCTCCGGGCCCAGCAAGGCGCCGGGTACGAGGAGATCGCCGCGGCGCTGGGGACCTCGCCCGGCGCGGCCCGGGTTCACTATCACCACGCGGTCAGACGCTTGAAGGAGCTGCTGTGAAAGACGACACCCTGTGGCCTGACGGCACCTCGCGCGACGACGAGTTGCGGGCCGCGGCGGCCCGGCTGGGGAGCCGCGAGGCCGATCGGCTCGACGTCGAGGCGGTGGCCCGGGCCGTCCTGGACCGCCTCAGGACCGAGCCCGAGGCCGGGCGCTGGAGCCCACGCTGGGTACGCCCGCTCGCCCTCGCGGCCGGGCTCGTGCTCGTGGCCGGTACGCTGGTGCTGGCGCGCCGGTGGACCACGGAGGCGCCCGCGCCGGCCTCGCTCGCCGTCGCCGGCGACCTGAATGAACTCTCGACGGCACAGCTCGAGGAGCTGCTCGCCACGCTCGACGAGACCTTGCGGCTCGATCCCACGGGGGGAGCCACGAGGACCGACGACCTCGACGACTTGAGCGAAGATCAGCTCCGGACGGTGCTGCACTCTCTGGAGGGATGATGAAGCACATAGTCCTGATGGCATGCTTGGCCGTCGCCTTCCCGGCATCACTCCTCGGGGCCCAGGACCGGCCGGGTCCACCGGACTCGGCCCGCCGGGCGGCGCTGCGGGCGCAAATCGAGCGCCGCTTCGCCGAGCACGTCCGGCGGGAACTCGGCCTCACCGACGACCAGGCCGCGAAGCTCCGCGCCACGCAGGAACGCTACGGCGAGCGCCGGCGTGCGCTGTTAGAGCGCCAGCGGGAACTGCGCCAGGCCCTGGGCGCCCAGATGCGTCCCGGCCAGGCCGCGAACCCCGACTCGGTGCGCCAGCTGATGGACGCCCTCCAGGCGGGCCGGGCCGAGCTCTTCAAGCTGGAGCAGGAAGAAGACCGGGAAATGGCTACGTACCTCTCGCCGGTTCAGCGAGCGCGCTTCCAGATGATGCGGGAGCGCTTCCTGCAGCGGGTGCAGGAGCTCCGGCGCGGGCGAGAGTGGGGAGGGCGGGGGCGGGGGTGGGGGCGGGACCCCATGGACCGGCCCCGCCGCCCGCCCGCCAGCTAGTTCACGCCTTGGACAGCTGCTCGCAGCGCCCGATCAGGGCCTCCGAGCCGATCGCCTCGCCCCGGCCGGACAGGAACTGGAAGTAGATCCAGGGATTCCCGCCCACCCCGCCGAGGACCGGCTGTTTGGGGAACGTGAGAGTGTGCCCGGGCGGCACCAGCCGGACCCGCGCCACCACGTCCTCCTGGGCCTGGTGCGGCCCGCCCACCGGGTTGTCGTTGTTCCGGAAGATGAGCTTCGCGTCCACTCCGGAGCGCAGCGCCAGGTCACCGCGTAACGAGATGTAAGGGCCGGGGCTGTTGGCACAGTCCTCGACCAGGATCTCGGCCAGCGCCCGGGCCAGGGCCGAAAGCTCGGCGTCGGTGCGCGCGTCCAGCCCCTGGACGCAACGGCCCAGGTAGAGCTCGCCGGTGAGCGGACTCCCGTTGCCGTCCTCGAACTGGATCCAGATGAAGGGATTGCCGCCCACCCCGCCGAGGACCGGCTGTTTGGGGAGCACGACGGCCTCGCCCGCCGGCACCACCACGAGCTCCACCCGCGATTCGTCGGAGTATTCGTGAGTGCCCTTCTGGTTGTTGCGGAACGTGAGGCGGCTGCCCAACCCTCCCAGGGCGAGCTCGCCCTCGATCGTGATGTAGGGGCCCGGGGAGTTGTCACAGCCGGACATGCGGGTGAAGGTGGTGACCCGTACGGGCATCGAGAACGATTCGGTGACCTGGACCGGTGAGGCGGCGACGGTGGCAGCGAGCAGCTCGGGACCCCGCCCGTCCTCGCGACAGCCGGCGAGGCCGAGCGTGCCGAGCAGGGTCGCTGCGGCTACGGTGAGGCGCGTCATGCGATGGTCCTCCCTGATTTCGAGGTCCGCGTCCGAGCAGGGGCTCGGGCGGGGCCGGAGCGTGCTAGGGCGGCCCGCCGTGGGGGCGGCAACATACGTGCCGCTCCAGACGGGCGTCGGAGGGGTGGGGAACGTGGCGAATCGCAGCGCGAGTGTGGGGTGAACGCGGCGCCGCCGTGGCGCGGCGGCGGCCACCGGCCCTCGGGTCGCAGGGACGCGAGGGGACACACGAAGGGAGTCGGGGCGGCGCTATATTTCGGCCGCGCCCGAGTGGCGGAATGGCAGACGCAGGGGACTCAAAATCCCCCGGGGGCAACCCCGTGAGAGTTCGACTCTCTCCTCGGGCATCCACTCAGCGGCCCCGCCCTCCGCCCCGCGGCACGGCAAGCTGCACCGCCCGCTCGAGCAAGGGCCGCACCTCCGCGAGCCGGCCCTCGCACAACTTCGCCAGCTGCTCGAG
>DATLXT010000143.1:0-5645 GCA_035575475.1 Gemmatimonadales bacterium
CGGGCGAGCCGGTGTGGGGGTGGGTCCCCCCCCGAATCGCCCGCGACCTCGGGCTCGGGCGCCACGGCCTCGAGGTCCGTCAGCCGGATCCCTGGGTCGCGGCGCCGCTCCCCCAGGGCGGCCGCCTCGAGCTCTCCACGCACGTCGGGCGGGCCGCCGAAGCGCTGGCGCGGGTGAGCCCGGCCGACGCGCGACGGTGGCCGGAGTTCTGCGCCCGGATGCATCGCCTCGCCGGGTTCCTCGAGCGGCTCTACGCGTCGCCGCCGCCCCTTCCCACCGGCACCGGGCCGGGCGAGTGGCTTCGGCTGGCGGGGCTGGGTCGGCGCTTTCGGGCCCTGGGCCGGACCGGGATGTGGGACCTGTTGCGCGTCCCGCCCATGTCGGTCTGGGAGCTGCTCGATGACTGGTTCGAGAGCGACGTCCTGAAGGGCCTGCTGGGCGCCGGAGCGGTGACCGGCATCTGCCGGGGCCCGCGCTCGGGCGGGACCGGTTTTCTCCTGCTGCACCGGCAGGTGGGAAGCCCGGCCGGCGTGTTCCGGCCGCCCGCGGTGGGCGGCCCGAACGGGAGCGGCGCGGAAGGAGTGTTCGCCCGAGCCGCGCGAGCGCGCGGCGTCGAGATCCGGCACCAGGCGAGGGTGGTCCGGGTGGTGGTGCGCGAGGACCGCGTCGGGGGCGTCGTCCTCGAATCGGGGGAGGAGCTCGCGGCCCCGATCGTCCTCTCGTCCGCCGATCCGCGGCGCACCTTCCTCGAGCTGGTGGATGCGGACGCGCTGGAGCCCGAGTTCCTCCACGCGGTCGGCCACATTCGATTCCGCGGCGTAGCGGCCCGGATTGCCCTGCTGCTCGAGGGCCCCCCGCCGTTCGAGACCCTCTGCCTGGCCCCGGGGCTCGAGTACCTGGAGCGGGCGTACGACGCCGCCAAGTACGGTCGGGTCTCCGAGCGTCCCTGGATCGAGGCCCGGGCGGCGGGCCGCGACCCGGCCGGGCGCCACCGGGTGATGGTACATGTCCAGTACGCACCGTACCGATTGCGGGACGGGGGATGGGACCAGGCGCGCCGCGAAGCGCTGGGCGACCTGGCGGTCGGTTTGCTGGGGGAGCGGGCTCCGGAGCTTCCGCCCCGGATCGTGGGGCGCGAGGTGTCGACGCCGGCGGATCTCGAGGCGCGCTACGGCCTGACCGAGGGGAGCTGGGACCACGGCGAGCTCGGTCTCGACCAGATCCTCTTCATGCGACCGGTGCCCGGTTGGGCCCACTACCGCACGCCGGTGCGCGGGCTGTATCTCTGTGGAGCGGGCGCGCACCCCGGCGGCGGGATTCTGGGAGGACCGGGACGGCTCGCGGCGCAGACGGCCTTGCGAGAGGGATGAGGCGTTTGGACCGGACTATGCCGACCTTCTACAAGACGACCGAAACGTATCGCCCGGGTGCCCGGACCCTCCCCGGGCGCTACTACACCTCGCCCGACATCTTCGCGGAAGAGCGGGAGCGGATCTTCCGTCGACACTGGCACTGTGTGGGACGCGGCGAGCAGATCGCCCGACCCGGCGATTACTTCCTCTGCGAGATCGCGGGCGACAGCCTCATCGTGCTGAGGGACGGCGCGGGCGCGGTCCGGGCGCACTTCAACGTCTGCCGCCACCGGGGCACCCGGCTGTGCGAGGCATCCGAAGGGCAGTTCTCCGAGACCATCCAGTGCCCCTACCACGCGTGGACCTACCGGCTGGACGGCCGCCTGATCGGCGCGCCGCACATGAACGAGGTGGAGGGCTTCGACAAGAACGACTACCCCTTGCACCAGGCGGCGGTGGCGGAGTGGGAAGGGTTCCTCTTCGTGAACCTGGCGCGGGACCCGGAGCCGCTCGCGCGAATCCTGGCGCCGCTCGACGGCCGCTTCACCCGGTTCGGCCTGCCCGCCCTCCGGCGGGTGCATCGGGTGGACTACGAGGTCCGCGCCAATTGGAAGCTGATCTTCCAGAACTACTCCGAGTGCCTCCACTGCCCGGTGATTCACCCGGAACTCGCGAGCGTGCTGCCCTACACTAGCGGCGCCAACGATCTGGTCGAGGGGCTCTTCCTGGGCGGCCACATGACGCTGACGCCGCCCCACCAGAGCGCCACGTTGAGCGGCCGGCTCTGCGCCGTCCCCTTCCCCGGCCTCGACCCGGACGACCGGAGGCGGGCGTACTACTACTCGATCTTCCCGAACCTGTTGCTGAGCCTCCACCCGGACTACGTGATTTACTACCAGGTCTGGCCCCGGGGGCCCGACCGGACCGCCATTCGCAGCGAGTGGCTGTTCCACCCGGAGGCGATCGGCCGTCCGGACTTCCGGCCGGATGACGCGATCGGATTCTGGGACGTGACCAACCGGCAGGACTGGCGCATCTGCGAGCTGTCGCAGGCGGGGATCGCGTCGAGCGCCTACACACCGGGCCCCTACTCGCCGCGCGAGAGCATCCCGGCGGCCTGGGATCGGGCGTATCTCGCCGTCATGGAGCACGAGGGGCTCTAGCCGGTCCGGGGCGTTGACTTTTCGGGTCCGCCGGGCCATCTTCCGTGCCGAGCGAAAGGGCCACGGCACGGTGCCGTGTGCTGAACACCAGAGACTGTCAGAGGACCTGGGGCTGTCGCCGCAGGTCCTCTTGTCGTTTCCGGGCGGGCGGCACGAGGACCTCGGCGCTCGACGGCGGCACGGCGCCGCCGGAAACAGTACCAGTCAGGAGCATCAATCGATGGCACGCATCACCGGTATCGTGAAGTGGTTCAACGACGCGAAGGGGTTCGGCTTCATCACGCCCGAGAACGGCGAGAAGGACTGCTTCGTGCACCACACCGCCATTCAGGGGAACGGCTTCAAGTCTCTCCGGGAGGGCGAGCGGGTGGAGTTCGAGGTCGTCCAGGGCCAGAAGGGTCCGGCGGCGCAGAACGTCGTCAAGCTGTAACCACGCGCGGTACCTCGACACGACGCGGCGTCCCGACGGGCGCCGCGTTCGCGTTTGCGGGCCGGGCGGCACCCGCGTCGCCCGCGGCCAGCTCGCGGAGCACGGGCTCGAGCACCCGCCACACGTTGGCCGCGACGATCCGCGCGCCCGCCGCGGTCGGGTGAATCCCGTCGGCCTGGTTCAGCTCGGGGACGCCCGCGACCCCGGCGAGGAGAAAAGGAATCAGGGCGGCGCCGTTCCGCCGGGCGAGGTCCACGAAGAGCCGCCGGAACTCGCGCGTGTACCGCCGCCCCAGATTGGGGGGCGCTTCCATCCCCGCGATCACCACGCGCACGCCGGGGTGAGCCGCCCGCGTCCGATCGATGATCGCCTGAAGGTTGTCGCGGGCCGCGGCGAGATCCTGGCCGCGCAGGGCGTCGTTGGCGCCCAGCTCGAGCACCAGCACGGCCACGGGCTGGGCCAGCAACCACTCGATGCGCCGCAAACCCGCCGCGGAGGTCTCGCCGCTCACCCCGGCGTTCACGGCCCGGAACCGGAGCCCCGCCGAGTCCATCATCTCCTGAATCCGGGCGGGATACGCCTGCTCCGGATCGAGCCCGAGCCCGGCGGTGAGGCTGGTGCCGAAGAAGAGCACCACCGGCCGCGGGTCGGCGGGCGGAGAGTGGGCCGGGCGGGAGTCGGCCTCGCCGCCGCGCTCGCCCCCGCACGCGAGGATGCTCCACCCGAGCATCGCCCCGACTATGTTTCGCCGCATGATGATCGTGGCCCGGGACCTCGAGCAGACCTTCCTGAGCGGCGGCCGGCCGCTCACGGTGCTGCGGGAAATTAACCTCAGCGTCGCGCCGCGGGAGTTCGTGGCCGTGACCGGACCGTCGGGGAGCGGCAAGACCACCCTGCTCGGGCTGCTGGCCGGCCTGGACCTTCCCACTCGGGGCCAGGTGCGGTTGGACGGGGAAGAGCTCGGCCGGCTGACCGAAGACGAGCGGGCCCGCCTGCGCGCGGACAAGGTCGGCTTCGTCTTCCAAACGTTCCAGCTGCTCCCCACGCTCACCGCCCTCGAAAACGTGCTCGTGCCGCTCGAGCTCGGGAGCACCGCGGGCGGCGACGGCGCGGCCCGGGAAGCGCGCGCCCGCGAGCTGCTGAGCCGCGTGGGCCTGGAGGATCGGGCGCACCACTATCCCGCCCAGCTCTCGGGCGGCGAGCAGCAACGGGTCGCCATCGCCCGGGCGTTCGCCAACCGGCCCAAGGTGCTGTTCGCCGACGAGCCCACGGGGAGCCTGGACGCGGAGACCGGCAGGACGGTCATCGACCTCCTGGTCGAACTGAACCGCGATGCCGACACCACGCTGGTCCTGGTCACGCACGACCCGGCCCTGGCGGAACGGGCCCGGCGGGTGATCCGCCTGTCGGGGGGTGCCATCGTGTCCGATACCGGGGCGGATCCCGCGTGAGGGTTCCCTTCGCCCTCGCCATGGCCTGGCGGGAGAGCCGTCGCTCCCGGCGACGCCTGGCGCTCTACCTCGCCGCCGTGAGCCTGGGGGTCGCGGCGCTGGTCGCCATCAACTCCTTCAGCGCCAACGTCGCGGCCGCGGTGCGGGGGCAGGCGCGCGAGCTGCTGGGCGCCGACCTGGAACTGCGCTCGCGGCAACCGTTTTCCGACTCCGTCGAAGCGGTGCTGGATTCGGCGGCGGCGGCGGGCGTGCCCGTGGCGCGGGTGACCAGCTTCGGGTCCATGGTGCTGGCGCCCCGGAGCGGGCTCACCCGCCTCTTCGAAGTGCGGGCGGTGAGCGGGGGATACCCGTTCTACGGCGCCATCCGCACCGACCCGCCGGGGCTCTGGACCGCGTTCCGCCACGGCCGGCGGGTCCTGGTAGACCCCGCGGTGCTGGTGCATCTCGATGCCCGACCGGGCGACTCGCTGCGGATCGGGGACGCCCGGTTCGAGATCGCGGGCCTCGTGACCGAGGCGCCGGGCGACGTGGCGCTGCGTACCGCCATCGGCCCCCGGATCTTCCTCCCGGTCGAGTACCTGGGCGAGACCCACCTGCTCGGCTTCGGGAGCCGGGCCCAGTATCGCGCCTACCTCCGGATCCCGGACGGCGCGGCGCTCCAGCGGTTCCTCAACCGCCATAACGCGCTGTTCGAGCGGCACCGCGTGCGGTCCGAGACGGCCGCCGAGGAGGAGGCCGACGTCTCGGAGGCGCTGGGCCGCCTAGCCCGCTACCTGGGCCTCGTGGGCCTCGTGGCCCTGCTCCTGGGGGGGTTGGGCGTGGGGAGCGCGGTCAGCGTGTTCGCCCGCGAGAAGCTGGACGGCGCCGCGGTGCTGCGGTGTCTGGGCGCGCCCGCGCGGACGGTGCTGGCGATCTACCTGACCCAGGCCGTGGCGCTGGGCGTCCTGGGCGCCGGGGTGGGCGTGGTGTTGGGTGTGGTCGTCCAAACCGCCCTGCCCGCCGTGGTTCGGGACTTCCTGCCCGTGCGGGTGGCGGTGGCGGTGGATTGGCCCACCGTCGGGGCGGGTCTCCTGATCGGTGCGGGGACCGCGGCGGCGTTCGCGCTCTGGCCCCTGCTCCGCCTCAAGGACGTCCCGCCGCTGCGGGCCCTGCGCCGCGAGTTCGACGCCCCGCTCCGGCGGCGCGACCCCTGGCGGGCCCTGGTGGGCGGGGTGTTGCTCGGGGGAATCGTCGCGGTATCGGTGTGGCA
>DATLXT010000144.1:0-2726 GCA_035575475.1 Gemmatimonadales bacterium
GCCGCCCGTGAAGCGCGGGAGGCCCGGCGGGGCCGCCGGCACCAGGCTCCGCAGGCGCTCGCCCAGATGCCCGATCGGGTCGTCGGTCTCGCCCGCCCCACGCCAGCCGGTCTCCGCGGTCCAGCGCTCGACCGTGCGGCCGCGATAGCGCCACACCTCCATGGGTTCCGTGCCGAGGAAGGTGTATCGGGCCCAGCGCTCGCCGCCTACCAGAGACTCGAGGAGGAAGGCGAACGGCGGCCGGGCCACCTTGGCGAAGGCGGCCACCGCGGTGTCGGCGTCCAGCACGATCTCCCGCACCAGCGGCACTACGCCGCCGCGCTGAGCACGCCGCAGGAAGTCGGCGCGGTCGTCGGTCACTTGGGGGCGGCGACCAGGTAGGCGCCCGGCTCGTCCACCCCGGCGGCCAGGCGGTCGGTGCCGCTGGGCCCGCTGCCGCGCGCCATCACCCAGCGATCGGGCGCCCGCTCGCGCCAGATGTCGAGCGCCTGGGCGAACGCGGCTTGGTCGGGGTAGCGCGCGCTCGAGTCCCGCACGGAAAAGTCCGCGTAGCGCGCGTAGGACACGGTCACGGTGGGGGTGCTGGAGGTCCGGAAGACGAGCCCGGGCGGGCCCAGGGTGAAGCCGAAGACGCCGTCGGTGGGGTTCACCGTCACGTTGACGGTGCAGGTGTCGCACACCAGGCGCCCGTCCACCGAGGCCAGGCTGAACGGGGTGAACTGGAACTCCAGGAACAGGGTCCGCTCGGCGTCGGTGAACCGCACGGTCTGCGTGGACAGCCGATCGTTGCGAACCGCGAAGACCGCCGGCTGGGGGGGCACGGTGTCGAGACGCGCCAGCGCGAGGAGGGCGGCCCGCGCCACCCCGCTGGGCCCGGTGGACTCGCCGCCGCAGGCCATGGCCAGGAGCGCCGCCACGCTTGCCGCGCCCCGGAGCCCCGATGAGATTCCCCGGCGATGCATCGGGCGTTCCTCGTCGCTCCGGCCTTCGCGGTCGCCGCCGGTCCGCTGACCGCGCAGGCGTGGAATTCGGACGCGGCGCTCGACCTGGCGCGACGGGCGGTCGAGCGGCGCACCGCGGCCGCGCAGGACACCGCGCTGCGCGACTACAAAGCTCGGGCTCACGGCTTCCTCTTCTTTCTCGGGCAGTTCGGGGAAGGGCTCGCCGAGCCCCCCCGGCTCATCAAGGCCGACCAGCTCGAGCTGGAAGTGTACTGGAAGGCCCCGCGGCTGAGCAAGCAACGCATCATCGGCTGGCGCGATCGCGCCGAGGTCCCTACCGACATCGCCTACCACGAAGACCACCTGGGCATCGTCCAGAACAACTTCGGGCCGCTGATCCGGCTGGGCGAGGGCGACGAGGTGCGGGACGTCCCCCACCCGCTGAGCCCGGCGGGGCTCCAGGCCTACGACTTCGCGCTGGAAGATACGGTCACCCTGGCCCTCCCGGCGCGGACCGTCCGCGTCATCGGGCTCGCCGTCCGCCCGCGGGACTTCGACCGGGCGCGTCTCATCGGCACCCTGTACGTGGATGCCGAGACCGCCGATCTCGTGCGGATGCGGTTCAGCTTCACCCCGGCGGCCTATCGCGACCCCAACCTCGAGGACGTGAACATCGTGCTCGACAACGCCCTCTGGGAGGGTCGCTGGTGGCTCCCCTACCGCCAGGAGATCGAGATCCGGCGCCGGGCCACCTGGCTCGACCTGCCCGCTCGTGGGATCATCCGCGGCCGCTGGGAGATCGACGGATACGTGTTCAACCTGGGTCTGGTGAACGCCTGGTTCGCCGGGCGCGAGATCACGGCCCTGCCCCCGGCGGAACGAGACTCGTTCCCCTGGGCTACCCCGCTCGAGGTCGCCATCCGGGACGTCGCCGAGCCGGTGCGCCAGGGCGACCTGGCGCGGGTGCGGGGAGAGGTCGAGCGCCTGGCGGGCCGGCGGGTCGTCACCGGCCTCCAACCCCGGCGCCTGGGCGTGCGACGGGTCTCCGATCTGGTGCGGGTGAACCGGGTGGAAGGGCTGGCCCTGGGAGGGGGAGTCGTCTGGCGCGCGGGGGGCGACCGGCTGGAAGCGCGGGTACTCGCGAGCTACGGATTCGGCGATCACCGCCTCAAGGGCGCGGTGGCGGTCTCCGACGCGAGCGGGCTCGAATTCGGGGTCTTCCGCGAGGTGCGCGATGTGGCCGATGTCGCGGTGATCGCCCCCGTACTGAACTCGATCGCCGCTCAGGAGTTCGGCGACGATTACGGCGACTACTACCTCGCCGAGGGCGTGCGGGCGGGGTTCCGCCGCGCCCTGGGGCCGCGGGCCGAGTGGCAGGCCGTGGCCGGCCACGAGCGCATCCACTCGCTGGCGGCACGGGCCGCGCCCGCGGCAGGCGCGCTGCGCCCCAACCCGGCGCTGGGCGACGGCGAGGTGACGTTCGTGCGCCTGGGCCTGCGCCGCAAGAGCGAGGGATTCGCGGTACACCGGGACCTGCACGTCGACGTGACGCTCGAGGGGGGGCGGCTCGAGGGGGGCGCCACGTATGGCCGCCTCTCGGGGGCCGGCCACGTGCTGACGCCGCTGGGGGCGACTCGACTGTTGCTGCGCGTCTGGGCCGGCGCGGCCACGGCCGATCTCCCCACGCACCGCGCCTTCGTGCTGGGTGGACGGGGCACCCTGCTGGGCGACGAGTTTCGGAGCTGGGGTGGCCGGCGGGCCGCGCTGGCGCACCTCGAATGGCGG
>DATLXT010000145.1:0-5615 GCA_035575475.1 Gemmatimonadales bacterium
CGCGACCAGCCACTGGAGCACCGAGAGCGCCACCACGCCCAGCACCGCCACGCCGATCACGAGCCACCATCCCGCATTGACCGGGTTGCCGCCGGCCCGGTACACCCGGGCCTCGACCGGTTTGAGCAGGGGGTCGGAGAGGCTCTTGAGTCCGCGCCCCAGGGGAGTGAAGGGCGAGATCCGCCGGGTGCGTACCAGCCAGGAGGCCGTAGCGGCGGCCGCGGCGAGCAGAAAGGCGCCGAAGACCGCGTAGCGAATGAGCGTGAGGAAATCGGGCATGGGGGTAACTTAAAGCTGTCCGACATTCGACATGAGACATCAGTCCCTCAGCCCTCAGGAATCGCCCATGGTCTCCCGGGATCCGCTCACGATCGTTCGCCGGTTGCTGGTCGCCGCGCTGCTCATTCCCGCGGCGAGTTTCGCGCCGCCCGCTTCGGTGTCGCGCGTGGTTCTGATCTCGGTGGACGGCCTCTGGTCGGGCGATCTGGCGCGAGCGGAATCGCTGGGCCTGCGCCTGCCGGTGCTCGATTCGCTGGCGCGCGCCGGGGCGCTGGCCGCCGGGGTGATCGGCTCCGTGCCCAGCGTCACGTATCCCTCACATACGACCATGATCACCGGGGTGCGGCCGGCCCGGCACGGCATCTACGCGAACCGGCGGCCCTGGATGCCCACCGACACCGGCCCCGCCGGCGAGGCCTGGTATTGGGAAGCCGACCTGATTCGGGTGCCGACGCTCTTCGATGCGGCGCGCGCCGCCGGCAAGCGTACGGCGGCCGTCTACTGGCCGGTCACCGCCGACGACCCGAGCATCACCTACAACATCCCCGAGGCGTGGGTGCCCGGGTTTCCCGGCGACTCGAACCTCCCCGCGGTGCGACGGCGGGGCACGCCCGGGCTGCTCGACTCGCTGGGGGCTCCGCTGGTGGGGCAGGTGACCGACTCCCAGCGCGCCCGGTGGGCCGCCGACATCGTGCGCCGCTGGGACCCCGACCTCCTGCTGCTCCACCTGATCGACGTGGATCACTGGAAGCACGTCACCGGTCCCACGGGCGATTCAGTGTGGGCCGCGCTGGGGCGCGCCGACCGGCACATCGGGTGGGTACTCCAGGCCCTGCGGGAACGTCCCCGTGCCACCGCGGTGGTGGTCACGTCGGACCACGGGTTCCTGCCTTACGGCCGGATCCTGCGGCCCGGCGTGTTGCTGGTCCGCGCCGGGCTGGTGACCCTGGACGCGCCGGGCCGGGTGATCGGCTGGGAGGCGGGCTTCGTGGGGAACGGCGGGAGCGCCATGTTCCTCCCGCGAGATTCGACGGACCCGACCATGGCGGCGCGGATTCGCGCCGCGATTCCGGACTCTCTCATCGGCCCCGACCGGCCGATCCGGGTGCTCTGGTCCCGCGACTCCCTGCGTGCGCTGGGCGGCGATCCCCGGGCGCTCTGGGCGATCGACATGAACGCGGGCCACTACACAACGCTCGGATTCCGCGGGGAGTTGCTCCTCGAGCGGCGGGGCGGCGGCCACGGGTACGACCCGCGGCGCCCCGAGCTCCATGCGTTCTTCCTCGCGGCGGGGCCCGGCATCCGATCGGGGACGAGGCTGGGCGTAATCGACCAGGCGGACGTGGGCCCGACCGTCGCGAGACTCCTGGGGCTGCGGTTGACCGGCGTGGAGGGTAGGGACGTGTTGCGCTGAGCGGCGCCGGCTAGCGCGCCCGCCCGTATGTCCCCATCAGCTGGGCCTGCGCCAGCACGTGTCCCTGCATGCCTTTCTCCACGTCGCTCTTCGTGGCGCCGGGCTTGAGGCCCAGGGTGGTGTCCAGCGCGTACAGCTTGAAGAAGTACCGGTGCGGTTTGCCCGGCGGCGGGCAGGGGCCGCCGTACCCGACGCGCCGGAAGTCGGTCATGCCCTGCCGGGCGCCGCCCAGCTGGGTGAGCGTCTCGGTCTTGGGGACGTTTTCCGGCAGCCGGGTGATCGTGGCGGGCAGGTCGTAGAGCACCCAGTGCACCCAGGTCTTGCCGGGCGCGTCGGGATCGTCACAGATCAGGGTGAAGCTCCGGGTTCCGGCTGGGGCGCCGGACCAGGCCAGGGGAGGTGAGTGGTCCGGCCCGTCGCACGTGTACTCCCGCGGGATCGTCGCCCCCTCGGCGAAGGCCGGGCTCGCGAGCGCCAGTGCCATAGTGTCCTCTCACTCGACCGCGAACGCCGCTCGAACAATTCGTGCCTGCTCCGCCTGGTGCGCCGCCGGGTAGCCTTCGGCCGGACTCGAGCGCTCGGGCCGCGACACGTCCCGAATCGCCACTCCCTCGGGCACCACCTGTTCCCGCAGCTTCGGGAGCACGAATTTCCGCGCTCCCATGTTCCGCGGCTCCTCCTGCACCCACACCACCTCGGTGAGGTTGGGATACCGGCTCACCAGCGCCTTCAGTTCGCCGGCGGGGAACGGGTAGAGCAGTTCCACCCGCGCGATCGCGATGTGGGATGCGCGGGCGGCGTGCTCGGACGCCAGCAGGTCGTAGTACACCTTCCCGCTGCACAGCAGGAGCCGCCTGATCCGCTCGCGCCGATCGGACGCCGTCGGGTCGTCCAGCACGGGGTCAAACCGGCCGCGCGCCAGGTCCTCGAGCCGCGAGGTCGCGGCCGGGAGGCGCAGCAGGCTCTTCGGGGTCATGAGGACCAGCGGGCGCAGGGTCGCATGCCGGGCCTGACGGCGGAGGAGGTGGAAGTACTGCGCGGGGGTGGTGCAGTTGGCCACGCGCATGTTTCCCTCCGCCCCGAGCGCCAGGAAGCGCTCCAGCCGGGCGCTGGAGTGCTCGGGCCCCTGGCCCTCGTAGCCGTGCGGGAGCAGCAGCGTGAGCCGCGAGGTTTCGCCCCACTTGGCCAGACCCGCCGTGATGAACTGGTCGATGATCACCTCGGCGCCGTTGGCGAAGTCGCCGAACTGGGCTTCCCAGAGCACCAGCGCCTCGGGGGCCTGGACCGCGTAGCCGTACTCGAAGCCCAGACAGGCCAGCTCGGACAGCGGGCTGTTGAACAACTCGAACGGGGCCCGTGCGCCCGGCAGGTGCTGGATCGGGCAGTAGCGGCGCCCGTCCCGCGCGTCGTGCAACACCAGGTGACGCTGGCTGAAGGTGCCGCGCTCGGTGTCCTGACCCGTCAGCCGGATCGGCGTCCCCTCGATCAGGAGCGAGGCGAAGGCCAGCGCCTCGGCGTGGGCCCACTCGATCCCCCCGTCCGGTCCCAGCGCCTCCCGCCGGCGGTCGAGCTGCTTGTTGAGCTTGGGGTGAACCCTGAACCCGTCGGGCACCGTGAGCAGCTGCTGATTCAGCTCCCGGAGCACGTCCGCGGCGACCCCGGTGTCGGGTTCGGCGGCGGTGTCGGGCGGCACCCGCGCGTCCTGCGCCGGGCGCGCGGTGCGGCGCTGCTTGACCGCCTCCTGCGTTCGCACCAGCCGCTCGTAGGTTTCCGCCGCCTCGCGCTCCGCCTCCTCGGCCGTGATCACCCCGGCGCCGATCAGCACCTCGGCGTACCGCTGGCGCACCGGCGGGGTCTGACGGATCCGCTCGTACAGCACCGGCTGGGTGTAAGCGGGTTCGTCGGCCTCGTTGTGCCCGTGCCGGCGATACCCGACCACGTCGATCACGACGTCCCCGTGGAACGTGTCGCGGTAGCGCATCGCCAGCCGCACCGCCGCGAGGCAAGCCTCCGGGTCGTCCGCGTTGACGTGAATGATCGGCACGTCGAACCCCTTGGCCAGATCGGAGGCGAAGTCGGTCGAGCGAGCGTCCTGGGGATCGGTGGTGAACCCCACCTGATTGTTGGCGATGAGGTGGATGGTCCCGCCGGTGGTGTAGCCGCGGAGGCGGGCCAGGTTGAACGTCTCCGCCACGCTCCCCTGGGCGGCGAACGCGGCGTCACCGTGAATCAGGACCGGCACCGCGACGGTCCAGTCCTGACGCGCCTCCGGCCCGCTCCGGTCGGTCTGCTCCGCCCGGGTGCGACCCTCGATCACCGGGTTCACGGCCTCGAGGTGACTCGGGTTGGGCGACAGCGTCACCGTGACCTCGCGGCCGGTCGCGGTTCGGAACACGCCCTCGGCGCCGTGGTGGTACTTCACATCGCCGGTGTACGCCTCCGGAGTGAAACTTTCGTCCGACTCGCGCCCGCCCTCGAACTCCGCGAGAATGGTCTCGTAGGGCACCCCCACCACGTGCGCCAGGACGTTGAGCCGGCCCCGGTGCGCCATGCCCATGACCACGTCCCGCGCGCCGGCCGCGGCGGCCAGTTCGACCGTGAGGTCGAGCATCGGCACCAGCACGTCCAGGCCCTCGATCGAAAACCGCTTCTGGCCCAGGTAGGCCTTGTGCAGGAAGCGCTCCAGCGCCTCGACCTGGGTGAGGCGGGAGAGCAGGCGGCGCCGCTCCTCGGCCCCGAGCGGCTGGCGGTGCTCGCCCGATTCGATCAGGCGCCGCAGCCAGACGCGCTCCTCGTGGCTCGCGATGTGCTCGACCTCGTAGGCGATGGTGCCGCACCAGGTCCGGCGGAGCTCGGGGAGCACCTCGGCCAGCGTGCGCCCCGGCACGTACACCCGGAGCACGTCGGCCGGGATGCGGGCCATGACCTCGGGGGTGAGGCCGAGCCGCTCGGGATCGAGTGAGGGATCGCCCACGGGCTCGCTCCCCAGCGGATCCAGCCGGGCGGCCAGGTACCCGAAGCTGCGGAACGCCCGCACCAGCGCCATGGCGGCGGCCACGTGCCGCAACTCCTCCACCCCCACCCCCACCCCCACCCCTTCGGTCGCGGGATGCGGGCGGTGAGGGGGCGGAGGGGGTGGTTCCCCGGCGGCAACGCGACCCGCCTTCCGCTGCCCACCGCCCGGCAGATCCAGGCTCGTCGCCACCTCCCCGTAGAACGCTTCGTCCTGGAGGAGCTCCTCGACGCGTCGGAGAAACATCCCCGACTCCGCCCCCTGGATGATCCGGTGGTCGTAGGTGCTGCTGAGCGTCATCACCCGCCCCGCCCAGGTGTCGCGGATGGCGCCGGTCGCGATGATGGACCCCTGGCCCTTCATCAGGCGGGGTACCGAGGCCACGGTCCCCAGGGTGCCGGGGTTGGTGAGCGTGATCGTGGCCCCCGCCAGGTCGTCGGGGAGCAAGCGGTTGCTGCGGGCTTTCTCGACCAGCGCCTCGTAGGCCTCGTGGAAGGCGCGGAAGTCCATTCGGTCGGCGCCCTTGATCACCGGGACCACGAGGCCGCGGGTGCCGTCCTTGCGCTCCACGTCCACCGCGAGGCCGAGGTTGACCGCGCCCGGGTCGAACCGGTACGGCTTTCCCTCGACTTCCTGGAACGCGTGCGTCATCACGGGGAACTGTTTCGCGGCCTGGACGATCGCCCACCCGATGAGGTGGGTGTAGGAGATCTTCACACCTCGCGCGGTGAGCGCCGCGTTCAGGGCCGTGCGGTGGGCGTCGAGCGCCCCCACGGCCACCTCGCGGAACGAGGTGGCCGTGGGGACGGTGAGGCTCTCCTCCATGTTCCGGACCAGCCGGGCGGCGGGGCCGGTAATCGCCGTGAGGCCGGGAGGGGGGACGGGGGAGGCGGGGGGCGTCTGCTCCCG
>DATLXT010000146.1:0-4437 GCA_035575475.1 Gemmatimonadales bacterium
CCCCGCCGCTCCAGCCGAGGAACCGGCCGGTGTTCGCCGGCATGGGCAGGATCTGCTCGGCGGCCACGGCCCGCCCCACGGTCGCCTCGACGGTACGCGCGAGTTCGGCGGAGACGGTGGTCACGAGCCGGGCCCGCCGGAAGACCGGTCGAGCCGCGAATCGGGCCAGGCGGGAGCGGCGGAGCAGCGCGCCATCGGTGCCATGGACCGTGAGCACCAGGGGCGCCTCGGGTGGCGCGGCGAGCCCTGCGGGAACCCACCAGTGGGCGTGAACCAGCCGGGCCCCGGCCGCGAGTTCGATCCGGGCACCCTCGCGAAGCGCGCGGTGAAGGCTCAGCAGGGCGCTCCACCGGCTCGGGGTGCGAACGGCCTCGGTCATGGTGCCCCGGTAGGCGAGGACTTCGCGGGCCGGGGCGGCATAGCGGACCCGGCGCACCGGGATCCCCCGCCACTCGCGGGCCCCCACCTCCCCCGCATCGCTCGGGGCCACGACGGCGACCTCGACTCCGCGCGAGCGGAGGGCCAGGGCAAGCGTGGCGAGGAAGGCACCGGCGACATCGCCCTCGAAGCGGGGGAAGTTGTGGGTGAGAAAAACGACGCGCACCGCGGGAGCCTAGGCTGCCGCGGGGCGTGCGGGACCCGCCGCCCGGCACCCATCGGGTTGGCAGGAGGCGCTCATCCGGCGGTCAGTTTCGCCCGCGCTCGAGCTGGCGGAGGCTTTCGCGGATCTCCTCCCGGAGGCCCGCGAGCATCTCGCCGAGGAAGCCGAAGCCGAAGAGCGCGATGCCGGAAATGACCATGGTCTCGACCAGATTGAGCAGGGGCCGGAAGCCGATCCCGTAGCCGAAGCGGAGCACGAGGGCCACCACCCCACCCAGGAATCCGACCAGGAACAGCACGGCGCCGAGGACCCCGAAGAAGAGCATCGGCTTGCGGCCGAACCGGAGCTGGAACCAGACCGAGAGCAGGTCGAAGACCCCGATGGGGATGCGCCGCCAGTTGAACTTCGACACCCCCGCCCGCCGGGGATGGAGGGGGACCGGGCGCGAGGTGAGGCGGAAGCCGTCCGCCGCCGCGATCACGACCAGGTAGCGGTGCCAGTCGGGCCTGAGGGGCATGCCGTCCATGATCTGCCGGCGAAAGGCCTTGACCGAGTTGAGGTCGGTCACCGGCACGCCGAACAGGAAGCGGCAGAGCCGGTTGTACACCGACGAGACGAAGGCCTTCTCGTACTTGCCCTGCTTGGTGCCGGTCACGATATCCGCCTCGCCCGCCAGAATCGGGGCGACCAGGGCCGGGATATCGGCGGGCAGGTACTGGAGGTCGGCCGGGTAGAAGACGAAGATCTCGCCCTGGGCGATCTCGGCGGCGGAGCGCAGGGCGTCGGCGATGCCCCGCTGCCGGCGGTGGGTGACGACCCGGAGGAACGGGAAGCGGGCCGCGAGCTCCCGGAGCACCCGAGGGGTCGCGTCCCGCGACCCGTCGTCCACCACGATCAACTCGAACGAGAACGGCGCCGCCGCCAGCGCCTCGGCGGTCAGGCGCACGAACTCGGGGAGGTTCTCCGCCTCGTCCTTGGCCGGGACGAGGAGGCTCACGTCCACCGGGGCCGCGGTCATACGCGCTTGCGCATCCGGGCCGGCAGGATCCCGAGCTGGTCGCGATACTTGGCGACGGTGCGGCGGGCGATCTTGATCCCCTGCTCCTGGAACAGGTGCACGATCTGCTGGTCCGTGAGCGGATTGGCCGGATCCTCCTCGGCCACCATCTTCTGCAGCTTGGCCCGGATCGCCCGCGCGCTCGCCTCCTCCCCGCTCGCGGTGGAGAGCGCGCTCGAGAAGAAAAACTTGAGCGGCAGCACGCCGCGCGGGGTCTGGACGTATTTCTCGTTGGTCACCCGGCTCACGGTGGATTCGTGCATGTTGATGACCTCGGCCACCTCCCGCAGGGTGAGGGGCTTCAGGTACTCCACGCCCTTCTCGAAAAACTCCCGCTGCCGGTCCACGATGAAGTTCATCACCTTGAGCATGGTCTGGCGCCGCTGCTCGATGGCCTGGATGAGCCAGTTCGCGCTGTTCATGCGCGAGGCGATGAATTCCCGCTGCTCCTGGGTGAGGCGCTTCTTGTCCCGGGCCAGCTCCTGATAGGTCCGGGACAGGCGCAGCCGCGGCACCCCGGTGTCGTTCAGGAACACCTTGTACTGGCCGTCGATCTTCTCGACGATGAGATCCGGAATGACATACCCGTCGCCGCCGGCCGAGTACTTGAGCCCCGGCTTGGGATCGAGGCGGGCGAGCTGATCGGCCGCCGCCTGGACCTGGGCGGGCTCCACCCCGAAGCGGCGGCCCAGGTCGTTCCAGCGGTGCGCGATGAGGTCGGGGAAGGCCTCGTCCACCAGCCGGTAGGTGAGGGTATCGGTCTCCTTCCGCTCGCGGAGCTGGATGAGCAGGCACTCCCGGAGATCGCGGGCGCAGATGCCGGGCGGATCGAGCCGCTGCAGGATGCCCAGCATCTCCTCCACCTCGCTCAGGGTGAAGAGCGGGACGTCGGTCTTGCCGGTCCGTTCCGCGTGCTCCTGGATCAGGCGGTTCACCTGCTCCAGGATCTCCTCCAGCGTGGCGCCGAGGTAGCCGTCCTCCTTGATGTTGCCGAGGAACTCCTCCGCCAGGAGCTTCTGCCGGTCGGTGAGATCGAGCAGCATGAGCTGCTCCCGGAGGTGATCGTCGAGGTCCGGAGTCTCCACCGTGACGGGTTCGGTGTACTCCTTCTCCTCGTATTCCTCCCGCATCCCGCCCGGGTGTTCGAAGCCGTTGAGCAGGATCTCTTCCCAGTCGGCGTCGTTCTCGGCCTTGGACTTTTCCTTCTCTTCCTCCTTGGTGGGGGCGGGCTCGGCCTGGGTGACGTCTTCTTCCTCGGGCTCCACCAGCTCGAGGAACGGATTGGCCAGGAGCTCCTGCTTCAGGTGCTGCTGGAGATCCATCATGGGCATGTAGAGCATGTCCATGGCCTGATACAGGCGCGGATTGATCCGCAGGTCCTGGCGCAGCGAGGTCTGCTGGGAGAGCCCGGTCTTCACGCGACCTTCTCCAGCCTGGCCCGGAGCCGGGCGGTGAGCGTGGGTCCGAGATAGAGCTGGGCCACGCGGTCGTCGTACACGAGGTCCCGGACGGGGCCGGAGACCTGCACCTTGCCTTCGAACATGATGTAGGCGCGGTCCACGATGTCGAGCGTCTGTTCCACGTTGTGATCGGTGATCAGCACGCCGATCCCCCGATGCCGGAGGCCGGCCACGATGGTCTGGATGTCGTGCACGGCGATCGGATCCACGCCCGCGAACGGCTCGTCCAGCAGCATGAACTTGGGCTGGGTGCAGAGCGCCCGGGTGATCTCGAGCCGGCGCCGCTCCCCGCCCGAGAGGGAATACGCCTTGCTCTTCCGCAGGTGCTTGATGGACAGTTCGTCGAGCAGCGTCTCCAGCCGGCGCCGGCGCTCTTCCCGCGAGAGATCGAGCGTCTCCAGGATCGCGAGCAGATTCTCCTCGACCGTGAGCTTGCGGAAGACGCTGGGCTCCTGGGCCAGATAGCCGATCCCCATCCGGGCCCGCCGGTACATCGGGGCCCGGGTGAGCTCGACGCCGTCGAGCGTCACGCGGCCGCCGTCCGGGCGAATGAGGCCGGTGAGGAGGTAAAAGGTCGTGGTCTTCCCCGCCCCGTTCGGGCCCAGGAGCCCCACGATCTCGCCCTGCTGGAGCCTCACGCTCACGTTGTCCACGACCCGCCGGCCGCGGAACGATTTCGCCAGCCGGATCCCTTCGAGCATACTCCCGCCCGGCAGGGGGCCGGGCACCGCGAGCCGGGCGCTCTCCCGGCGCCGGATGCCCTGGCAGGCCGCATCGAGCAGGCGGATCCGCGACCGGACCCGGTCGGCGCGGGCCATCTCCCAGAGCGGGCCCACCACGCGGACCCGCGCCCAGTTGTCGCCGGCGGAGGGCGCGATCCAGCCTTCGTCGGCGAGGCGGGGCAGCACCGATCGGGTGAGGTTGTCGTGCACCTCGTCGCTGGTGAGCTCCGGCCCTTGTTCGCCCACCATCTCGCGGGCCACCAGCACGGTCTCGCGGTAGCTCGCCGCGAGGGTCGGGAGATCGAGGCTCCCCTCCGCGTCGGCATCGCGCACCAGCGCGGCCAGCGCCAGCGGCAGGGAGGGATCCCGTTCGGCAAGGTGCTGGTAGAAGTCGCTCATGGCGCACGTCTCCGCCGGAGCGAGTCGGCGATCGCCGCCGAATCGGGCCGCAGGGCCAGCGGCTCGAGATAGACGCCGTCCACCTGGCCCTCGACATCCACCCGCTCCACCCCCCGCCCCGCGGGGCGCATCTGGACGATAATGCGCCGGCCGCGGGCATAGTTGATGGCGGGGAGCGCTGCTCCGCCCCGCGCCTCG
>DATLXT010000147.1:0-3690 GCA_035575475.1 Gemmatimonadales bacterium
GGACGGAGCCGGACAGGGACGGACGTCTTAAATTCACCCCATGTTCCCCTACCGAGATGACAACCCGACCGTCCTCACCCCGCTGGTCACCGTGGGGATCATCCTGGCCAACGCGCTGGTGTGGCTGCTGGTGCAGGGGGCGGGATTCAGCGAGGAGGCCCTGGCCCGGTCGGTGTGCAATCTCGGCCTGGTGCCGGGGGAGCTGCTCGGGACGGCGGCGCCGGGCACCACGGTCCCCCTCTCGCCCCACTGGGTCTGCCGGGTGGACCCGGAACCGGCGTACGCCACGCTGGTGACCTCCATGTTCCTGCACGGCGGCTGGCTGCACATCTTGGGGAACATGATGTTCCTTTGGGTCTTCGGGAACAACATCGAGGACGCCATGGGCCACGCGCGGTTCCTGGTGTTCTATCTGCTCTGCGGCCTGGCGGCGGCGGGGGCGCAGATTCTGGTGGATCCGGACTCTCCGGTTCCCATGGTGGGTGCCTCGGGGGCGATCAGCGGGGTGTTGGGGGGATATCTGCTGCTTTATCCCCACGCCCGGGTGCACACCCTGGTGTTCTTCGGGTTCTACGTCACCACCATCGCCCTGCCGGCCTACATCATGCTGGGCTACTGGATCTTCCTCCAGGTGCTGGGTGGGCTGCCCGCCCTGGCGGGCCTCGACCAGGGCGGGGGCGTGGCGTTTTGGGCCCACATCGGAGGGTTCGTCGCGGGACTGGCGCTGATCCGGCTGTTCGCGAGGCCCGAGAATCTGGCGCGGCGGCGGGTCGCGGTGACGTACTGGCGGTAAGCCGCGTTTCAGCCCCCTTTCGCCCACAGTTCCGGCAATAGCTTCCTCAACCGCTCTCTCGTCTCCCGGAACGCCGCCAGCCGCTCTTCGGGCCCGCCGCCTGCCGCCGCCGGATCGGGGAGCGGCCAGTGGATCCGCTCGACGTTGCCCGGCACGACGGGGCACACCTCCTCGGCGCAGAGCGTGACGATGGTGTCCACCTTCTCCAGCGCGATGGCGTCGAGGCCCTTGGCGCGGTGGTGGGAGATGTCGATCCCGATCTCGCGCAGCGCCGTGACGGCGAGCGGGTTGAGGCTCGAGGGCGCGGAGCCGGCGCTGAGAAAGCGATATCCCGCCGGGGCCCACGCCCGGGCCAGGCCCTCGGCCATCTGGCTGCGGGCCGAGTTGGCGACGCAGAGGAAGAGGACGGTGGGCACTAGCTTCCTTCCTCGGCGTGGTGCTTGATGCTCTTGCCTTCGACCAGGAAGACCACGTCCTCCGCGATGTTCGTGGCCAGGTCCGCCACCCGCTCCAGGTTCCGGCTCACCAGGATCAGCTCCATGCCGGCGCCGATGGTGCGGGGGTCCTCCATCATGTGCGTGAGGACGATCCGGAACACCGAGCGGTGGAGCGCGTCCACGGCGTCGTCCCGCCGGCACACCTCGCGGCCCACGGCGGCGTCGTCGCGGACGAAGGCGTCGAGCGCGTCGGAGAGCATCTTCCGGACCTGGCGGGCCATTTCGACCAATTCGGGCTCCGGGGCGACCAGCCGCTCCTGCAGCAGGCGTTCGGCGGACTGGGCGATGTTCACCGCGTGGTCGCCCACGCGCTCCAGGTCGTTCGCGATCTTCAGGGCCGCCATGAGGAGCCGCAGGTCCCGGGCCATCGGTTGCTGCGTGGCCAGCAGGCGGATCACGGTATCCTCGATCTCGAGTTCCAGCGCGTCCACGTGCCTGTCTCCGGCGATCACGCGGGCGGCTTTCTCGGCGTCGCGGGAGAGCAGGGCCTCGACGGCCGCGCCCAGGGCGTGCTGGGCCTCCCCCGACATGGTCAGGAGCCGGGCCTTGAGGGCCGACAGCTCATCGTGGAAGTGCCGGTGAGGGGCGTCGCTCATCCGAACCGTCCTGTGATGTAGGCCTCGGTCCGCTCGTCCCGGGGGCGGGTGAACACCTGCGCGGTGTCCCCGAATTCCACCAGCCGACCGAGGTAAAAGAAGCCGGTGTAGTCCGACACCCGGGCGGCCTGCTGCATGTTGTGGGTGACCAGCACGATGGTGTAGCGCGCCTTGAGTTCCGTGACCAGCTCTTCGATGCGCTGGGTGGCGATCGGGTCGAGCGCCGAGCAGGGCTCGTCCATGAGCAGCACCTCGGGCTCGTTGGCGAGCGCCCGGGCGATGCAGAGCCGCTGTTGCTGACCGCCGGACAGGCTGGTGCCCGGCGCGCGCAGGCGGTCCTTCACCTCGTCCCAGAGGGCGGCCTGCCGGAGCGCCCGTTCCACCCGCTCGGGGATCTCCCGCTCGGGAGCGAGACCGTTCAGCCGCGGCCCGTAGGCCACATTGTCGAACACCGACTTGGGGAACGGGTTGGGCCGCTGGAACACCATGCCGATCCGGCGCCGCAGGTCCACGGGATCGGTGCCGGGGGAGAAGACCGAGATGCCCTCGAGCAGAATGTCCCCCTGATGCCGCGTTCCCGGGACGAGGTCGTTCAGCCGGTTGAGCGAACGCAAAAAGGTGCTCTTGCCGCATCCCGACGGCCCGATGAGGGCGGTGACCGCCCGCGGGGGGACCGCCAGCGTCACCTCGAACAGCGCTTGCGTCGGGCCGTACCAGAAGGAGAAGGCTCGTACGTCGAGCACGGGCGCCGGGTCCGGCTGCCGGCGCGCGCCCGGCGCGACGGCGCTCTCGGCCACGCCGCTCATCCGAACCTCCCGGTGATGTAGGCCTCGGTCCGCTCCTTCGCCGGCTTGGTGAAGAGGGCCCGGGTGGGGCCGACTTCCACCAGCTCGCCCAGATAGAGGAACGCCGTGTAGTCCGACACCCGCGCGGCCTGCTGCAGGTTGTGCGTCACGATCACGATGGTATAGTGCCGCTTCAGTTCGTGGAGCAGCTCCTCGATCCGCAGGGTCCCGGCGGGGTCGAGCGAGGCCGTCGGCTCGTCGAGGAGCAGGACCTCGGGGCCGGGCGCCACGGCGCGCGCGATGCAGAGGCGCTGCTGCTGGCCACCCGAGAGCGCCAGGGCGCTCGCGCGCAGGCGGTCCTTGACCTCGTCCCAGAGCGCGGCCTGCCGCAGGGCGCGCTCCACGGCCTGGTCGAGGTCGCTCCGCCGCCGGGGGCCGTTGACCCGCAGCCCCGCCGCCACGTTGTCGTAGATGGACATGGTCGGGAAGGGCGTGGGCTGCTGGAACACCATCCCGACACGCCGCCGCACCTCGACCGGGTTGACGCCCGGCCCGTAGATGTCCACGCCGTCGAGCAGGACCTGGCCCGTGGTCCACCCCCCTTCCGACAGCTCGTGCAGGCGGTTGAGGCAGCGGAGCAGGGTGCTCTTGCCGCACCCCGAGGGCCCGATGATGGCGGTCACGGTGTGGCGCGGAAAGCCGAGCGTGATCTCTCGGAGCGCGGCGCGCCGGTGGAACAGCGCGCTGAGCCGCTCGGTGGCGAGATGGAGCGGGAGCTCAGCGAGCGCCATAGCGCTGCCGCGTGGCCCAGCGAGCCAGCAGGGCGAGGACCAGGACCAGCCCCATGAGCACCAGCGCCGCCGCCCACGCCAGACGGTGCCACTCGTCGAACGGGCCCGTGGCGTAGACGTAGATCTGGAGCGACAGCGTTTGCATCGGCTGGAGCAAGTCGGTCGTGAAGTTCAGGTTCCCCAGCGCGGTGAAGAGGAGGGGCGCGGTCTCCCCCGCGATCCGGGCCA
>DATLXT010000148.1:0-2433 GCA_035575475.1 Gemmatimonadales bacterium
CGCCGGGCAGGTGAGCGTGGCCGACGGGTCGGCTGCGGCGGCCCACCGCCTGGAGCGCGTCCTGACCAACGATCCCGGGATCGGGATCGTGCGGCACGCGGATGCGGGGTATCCCGAAGCGCTGGAGGCGGCGCGGCGTCACGGCCTCCGCCTGCCCATGCTGGAGGCGTCGGACTGACGACCCTCCTCGCGGGCGCGCGCCAGGTCGTGACCTGCCGCGGCCCGGCGCGGGCCCGCCGCGGCGCCGAACTCGCCCAGCTCGAGGTCATCGAGGACGGAGCGGTCCTCATCGAGGGCGAGCGGATCGCGGCGGTGGGGCGCTATCGCGACCTCGCGCCTCAGGCCGCGCGCCCCGCGCAGCGCCTGGAAGTCGAGGGGGTCCTGTATCCGGGATTCGTGGACTGCCACACCCACGCCGTCTTCGGCAACCCGCGCGTGGACGACCACGAGCGCCGGGCGCTGGGCGAAGACTACCGAACCATCGCCCGGAAGGGCGGCGGCATCCTCGAATCGGTGCGGGACGTACGGGCGCGCACCGAAGACGACCTGCTCGCGCTCACCCGGGCCCGGTTGGACGTGCTGCTGGCGCACGGGACCACCACGGTCGAAATCAAGTCCGGCTACGGCTTGGACCTCGAGAGCGAGCGGAAACAGTTGCGGGTGGTCCGACGCCTGTCCGGCAGCCACCCGGCGACGCTGGTGCCCACGTTCTTGGGGGCGCACGAAGTTCCTCCCGAGCATCGGGACCGGCGAGAGGAGTACGTGCGGCTGCTGGTGGACGAGATGATCCCGGCCGTGGCCCGGGACGGGCTGGCCCGCGCATGCGACGTGTTTTGCGAGCCGGGAGTCTTCACGGTGGAGGAGGCTCGCCGAATCCTGCTCGGGGCCCGGCGCCACGGGCTCGACCTGAAGCTCCACGCCGACGAGCTGGAGAACGGGGGCGGCGCGGAGCTGGCAGCCGAGCTGGGAGCCCGCTCGGCCGATCACCTCGCGGCCGTGTCGGAGGCGGGCATCCGGGCCTTGGCAGCGAGCGAGACGGTGGCGGTGCTCTTGCCCGCGACCATGGCGTTCCTGGGCCGCACCCGGCAGGCGCCCGCCCGGCGGCTCATCGAGGCCGGGGCCGCCCTGGCGCTGGCGACCGATTTCAACCCGGGATCGTCTCCCACCATCAGTCTCCCGCTGGTCATGGCGCTGGGTGTGTCCCAGCTCGGCCTGCGTCACGCCGAAGCGGTGCTGGCGGTCACCGTGAACGCCGCGGCGGCCCTGGGGCTCGCCGGCGACCGGGGCCAGATAGCGCCCGGATTCCGGGCCGATCTGGTCTTGGGCGCGGTGCGGGACTGGCGCGAAGTGGCGTACTGGATGGGGGTGAATCTCGTAAGCGCCGTCTGGACATCGGGTTCAGCTTGTTCCCCGCCCCCGGCGCCGGTATTTTTAGCCTCTCATGTCCAGGCTTGAGAAGCTCAAAGACCGGGCCAAGGCCCTCGAAGCGAAGGATCCGAAAGGGGCCGTCGAGGCCTGGCTCGAGGTTCTCAAGGCGCAGGACGCCGAAGGCGAGGCCAATCCCGACCTCTCGGTCTACAACCGCATCGGGGACCTCTATCTCAAGCTGAAGGATCCCGCCCAGGCGGCCGACTACTACGATCGGGCTGTGGACAAGTACGCCGAGCTGGGGTTCCACAACAACGCCATCGCGATGTGCAACAAGGTGCTGCGCAACGCGCCGGCGCGGCAGACTACCTATCTGAAGCTGGCGAAGCTCTACGCCGCCAAGGGGTTCTTGGGGGAGGCGAAGCAGAACTTCCTCGAGTACGCCGAGCGGATGCAGCGGGCGGGGAAGATGGAGCAGGCGTTCGCGGCCCTGCGGGAGCTGGCCGACATGGCGCCCGACGGCGACCAGTTCCGCGAGCTGCTGGAGGAGCATCTCCGGCTTTACGGCGAGCCGGGCAAGCGGCCGTCGGGGAGGGCCGCGACGGCGCCGCCCAAAGCCGCACCGGCCGATGACCTGTCGAAGTCCGGGAAGCGGAAGACTTCGAGTCTGGTCTTCCTGGATCTCGACGAGCCGCCGGCGCGAAAGTTCCCCGCTCCCGGCGCGGGTGCGCCGACCAAGGCGGCTCCCCCTCCGCCCGGGCCGCGGGCTCGGGAGCCTGTGCCTGAGCCGGCGATCGAAATCGAGACCACCAGCCTGGCCGACGGGGGGGAAGCCGCTCCGGCCGGTCCGCTCGACGGCCTGGAGCTGACCAGCGCGGACTTCGGCTCGGTACGGGCTACGGCGGAGCCGCGCCCCTCGCTTCGGCAGGACCTGGTGCCGCCCGAGGACGTGACGCCGCTGGCAGGCCTCGAGCCCACCGTTCCCGCGGAGGCCGAGGAGGAGCCGCCGGACGGGTCCGCGATGGCGCGGGCCGTGCCGCGGGTGACGCCACCCCGGATGCCGCC
>DATLXT010000149.1:0-7479 GCA_035575475.1 Gemmatimonadales bacterium
GGCCCACCCCGCTCTCCTCGACCTTCATCCCGGTCCCGGCGGACGCCCCGGTCTTCCCCCGGCCGGCCATCCTCTTGATTCACGTGTCGGCCGAAGGCACCACCCTGGAGGCGCGCATCTACGGCCCGTCCAACGTCGAGACCTTCAACCTCCAGGCTCTGGACATGGCCCGGGCGCTCCGCTGGAATCCCGCCACCAAGAACGGCGAACCGGCAGACGCCTGGATCCAGTGGCAGTTCGTTCCCCAGAGGCAGTAATCGGCATCCACCCCACCGCGTTCATCGCGCCCACCGCCGTGGTCGTGGGCGACGTGACCCTGGGCCCCCACTCGAGCGTGTGGTACGGCGCCGTGGTGCGGGGCGACTCCGCCCCCATCGTGGTGGGTGAGGCGTCCAACCTCCAGGACGGGACCGTGGTGCACGTGGACGAAGGGAGGCCGGTGAGCGTGGGGGCGCGGGTGGGCGTGGGGCACCGGGTCATCCTGCACGGGTGCACGGTCGAAGACGAGTGCCTGGTGGGGATGGGGAGCGTTCTGCTCAACGGCGTTCGGGTGGGGCGGGGGAGCGTGGTCGCGGCGGGGGCCGTCCTCCCCGAGGGCCTGGAGGTTCCGCCCGGTTCGGTCGTGATGGGGGTGCCGGCGCGGGTGGTGCGGGGGGTGGACGACGCCCTGCGCCGGCGGATTCAGGACACCTGGGAGCACTACGTGGAGCTGGCCCGGCGCCACCGGGCGGGGGCCTTTCCCATCCGGCGAGCAGATTTGTGATGTGAATTCCGAAACGTGGCGCCGCCAGGGCGCTTCTCGGGCGACTTGCCCGGCCCGCCCGAGGTTTCTACCTTGGCCCTCCGCGCTTCAAACGTCGTTAAATTTCAACCCTAGCGCAGGCCCGAGCCGCACCCCACCGCTCTTACCGCGAGGGACGAGCCAGCATGACTGCTTCCACCCGGAAAGGCACGCTCGATCTGAGCCCCAACGCCATCACGGTCCTCGAGCGCCGGTATCTGGTCAAGGACGAGCACGGCAAGCCCGTCGAGACCCCGGAGGATCTGTTCTGGCGCGTGGCTCGGACCATCGCGGAACCGGACCGCCGCTACGGCGCCTCCGACAAGGCGGTGGAGGGCCTGGCCGAGACCTTCTTCGAGCTGATGGGGACCCGGGTGTGGATGCCCAACTCGCCCACCCTGATGAACGCGGGGCGGCCCCTGGGCCAGCTCTCGGCCTGCTTCGTCCTCCCCATTGACGACTGCCTGTCCAACGGCAAGAGCGGCATCTACGACACCCTGCGGGCCATGGCCCTGGTGCACCAGTCGGGCGGCGGGACCGGCTTTTCGTTCTCGCGCCTGCGCCCCAAGAACGACGTGGTGCGCTCCACCATGGGGGTGGCCTCGGGGCCGGTGTCGTTCATGAAGCTCTACGACGCCTCGACCGACGTGGTGAAGCAGGGGGGCACCCGCCGCGGCGCCAACATGGGCATCCTGCGGGTGGATCACCCGGATATCCTCGAGTTCATCACCTGCAAGGACGACCTCACTCAGGTGACGAACTTCAACATCTCGGTGGCGGTCACCGACGCCTTCATGCGGGCGGTGGAGGAAGGACGGCCCTACGACCTGGTTCACCCGCGGACCGGCAAGGTGGTGGGCCGGCTCGATGCGCGGGAGGTATTCCGGAAGATCGTCCACGGGGCCTGGAAGACCGGGGAGCCGGGGGTGTTCTTCATTGATCGGGCCAACGCCTACAACCCGGTGCCGCATCTGGGGAGCTACGAAGCCACCAATCCCTGCGGCGAGCAGCCGCTCCTCCCCTACGACGTCTGCAACCTGGGGTCCATCAACGTCGGCCTGTTCGCCAAGGACGGCCGGGTGGATTGGGACGGTCTGCGCACCGCGGTGCGCCTCTCGACCCACTTTCTGGACAACGTCATTGACGCCAACCGGTATCCGCTTCCCGAGATCGCCGACCTGGCGAGTCGGATCCGGCGCATCGGGCTCGGGATCATGGGGTGGGCGGACCTGCTGGTGCGACTGGGGATCCCGTACAACTCCGAGGAAGGCGTGGCGCTGGGCCGCGAGCTGATGGCGTTCGTGGACGAGGAGGCCAAGCGGGCATCGGAGGAGCTGGCCGAACAGCGCGGCGTCTTTCCGGAATGGGAGCGGTCCATCTGGGGGCCGGACGCCACCTGCGCCCGCGACGCCCGCGGGGAGCGGATCCGCCCGATGCGGCGCCTGCGCAACTGCAACCTCACCACGGTGGCGCCCACCGGGACCATCTCGATCATCGCCGGGTGCTCCTCGGGGATCGAGCCGCTGTTCGCCGTGGCGTTCATGCGGAACCAGGCCGGGGTGCTGATGCCCGACGTGAACGAGGACTTCGTGGCCATCGCCCGGCGCGAGGGGTGGTATTCCGACGGCTTGATGCAGCGCATCGCCGAGGCGGGGCACATCCATTTCGACGAAGTCCCGGAGCGCTGGCAGCGGGTCTTCGTGACCGCGCACGATGTGACGCCGGAGTGGCACATTCGCATGCAGGCGGCGTTCCAGGAGTTCACCGATTCGGCGATTTCGAAGACCTGCAACTTCCCGAATCATGCCACCGAGGAGGACGTCGAGCAGATCTACCGGCTGGCCTACCAGCTGGGTTGCAAGGGAGTGACCGTGTACCGGGACGGGTCGCGGGAGATGCAGGTGCTCTCCACCGGCCAGACCGCGAGGAAGGTGCAGGCGCAGGCGGCGCAGACCGGGGTGGCAGCGGGCGCGCCGGAGGACGCGCAGGCCAAGCTGGCCGAGGCGCTGGGGCGGATCGCGGAGCTGGAGGCGGAGCTCGAGCGCACCCGGGCCCAACTCCACGAGGCCGAGGCCGAGAACCTTCAGCGTCGCGCCAAGCGGTCGCGCCCCGATCTCCTGCGCGGGACCACGCGGCGCATCGAGACCCCGCTGGGCACCATGTACGTCACCATCACCGAGGACGAGAAGGGCCAGCCGTTCGAGGTCTTCATCTCGCTCGGCAAAGCGGGCGGCGCGCTGATGGCGGACGTCGAAGCGATCGGCCGGCTGATCTCGCTGGCCCTCCGCTCCGGGGTCCCGATCAAGGAAGTGTACCGCCAGCTCCGCGGAATCTCGTCCGACCGCGCGGTGGGGCTCGGACCCAACAAGGTCATGTCCGTTCCCGACGCCATCGGCATCGCCATCGAGAAGTGGATGCAGGAAAAACAGGGGATCCAGCAGGACCTGCTGGCGTTTCCGCCCACACCCGCCCCCGTGCCCCGGGAGGTGACGGTGGGGCAGGACGGCGCCGCCGCGCTGCGGGGCCCGGATCAGGACTTCATCGGGGCCTGCCCCGATTGCGGCTCCCAGCTCGCCTTCATCGAAGGGTGTGCCAAATGTCACGTCTGCGGATACTCGGAGTGCGGGTAGTCCCGGGCCGCGGCTGACCCCGGGCGGCGGGCCGAGGTCAGCCCGCCCCCCTGCCGTGTGACGACTGTCACGCCGTCTCCTCCGGGGGGCGGCGTTATTTTTGGCCCATGGCCGAGACGCGTTCCATCACCCCCACCCGGCTTCAGGCCAAGGGGTGGGCGCGGGTGGGCCCGGCCGGCGCTCACACCCTGCGCCGGGGAGCGTGGTATCCCGTCGTCCGGATCTCCTCGAGCAACATCGTCGTGCTCGACGTCAATCGGAAAAACGTGCCGGTGGACAAGCGGCTCCTCGAGATCCGCTACCACCCGCCGGAGCGCTGGACCATCGTCCGCTGCGAGCCGCGCGTGCTCCAGCGCGTGGGCCGGGTCTTCCCGCTCACCTACGCGGTCTGCCCCTCCTGCCGCCACCGCCAGGCGTTCGACGCCGACGTCCGGGAGCTGACCTGCGACCGGTGTCACAAGACGGCGGCGCTGGCCTGGGACGAACTTTCCTGACAGGCGACAGGGTGTAGGGGCGTAGGGAGCAGGAGAAGCGACTGCTAGACGGACCGACGCAGAGCGGTGACCAGGTCGAGGAGGGGGTTGGGACAAGCCTGTCCTACTCTCCCCTCTTCACCGCTGTGCGTCTGTCCGTCTAGCTCTTGCCTTTCCTGCTCCCTATCTCACCACCACCCTGTCTCCCAGAGAGACAATCCCCGCCCCTTCCGCGACGCAGTAGTACCCGCGCATGCCGTCGTCCAGAAACTGGAGGTGCTCCTTCAGGGTCTCCGGCTCCACCCGCCGGCCCAGGGCCCAGCCGGTGAAGGGGCGGCACGGGTGGGCGACCTGGAGCACCCTGAGGCGCACCAGCTCGCGCCCCGCGGGGTCGAGGATCGTGAGCCCGTCCTTCAGATCGTCGTACGTCAGACGCCGGTCGGTCTGGGCGAGGATGTTCTCGCCCGCGCACCCGGTCGTGATCCGCCCGCCGAACCGGTCCCGCATGGCGGCGTAGTGCGCGGTAAACCCCACCGAGATGCCGTGCTCCCCGTCCGCGTTCTTGGTGGCGGGATGGGCCCGGTGGTGCACGTCCACCACCCAGGACCCGTCGGGGGCGAGGCCCAGGGCGCCCTCGGCCGTGAGGGCGAGGCGGGGCACCGCCAGAAGCGGGGCCGGGTCGTACACCTTGTTGGCCTTCTCACCGGTCTTCAGGGAGGAGCGCTGAATCTGGAGCCGAACGATGGAGCCGATTTCTCGCATAACCCAATCTAATGTGCTATGATCCTGGCACCCTCAATGGGCCAGCCCCGGTGGGCCCGCTCGACCGACAGCGTGGCGGATGTGCTCCGCCGCGGCGCCTGGTACCGCGTCCTGGAAGATGACGGGGAGGACCAGGTGGTGCTCGAGGTGCGCGGCCGCCCCATGCGGTTTACCCGGGACGACCTCACCATCCGCGCCACTCCCCCGGACCGCTGGAGCGTGGTGGTGCGTACCGGAGTCCTGCGGCCCACCCTCGGGGGAGGGGAGGGGCAGGAAGTGGTGACGACCTACGCCGTCTGCCCGCACTGCGCCGAGCGCCAGGACCTGCCTCCCGCGCCCGCCAAGCCGCCCCGTCTCACCTGTGGGCGGTGCGGGCGGGAGGCGCTGGTGGACTGGGCGCCGTGTTGACCGCGGCTTGCCGGTGCGCCACCAGATTAGCATATTAATTATCAATGTGTTAGCTATCTCCCAGGGCCCCCCGCTTCGGCGCGCCGTCTGATGTCGGACCGTCCCGCCCTCGCCCTCCAGCTGGTGGAAGCGCTGGCCGCCGCACACCAGGCGGCCCAGCGGTCGGCCGACCGGGCCTTTCGGGCGTTCGGCCTCTCCCAGCGCGGCATGGCGGCGCTCCAGGCGGTGGACCAGGCCGGTCCCGACGGCGCCCGGCCCAGCGCCGTGGCCGAGGCGCTCGGTGTCTCCCGGGCGGCGGCCACGACGTTCATCCAGCGCCTCGAGAAGAAGGGGGTGATCGAGACCACCCCCGATCCTGACGACGACCGGAGCGTACGGGCCACCCTGACCCGCCGCGGGCTCGAGGTCCTGTTGCGGGCCGGGCAGCTCCAGCGCCGGCTCGCCGCCCGGGCCGTGGAGGGGCTCCCGGCGTCGTCCCTCCAGCGCACCATCCATCTGCTCGACGAGCTGCGGCGTCGGTTCGAGGCCAAAGAACTCAAGCTGGTCCCCTGACCTCTGGGCGGCCCGGGTCAGGGGGCCGCAGTATGTTTCACCCCTCATGTCCAACCCGTCGCTTACCCGGGCCCTGGATGCCCTCGCTGGTGCCGAGCGAATGGTCGTCACCACCGGCGCGGGCATGTCGCGCGAAAGCGGGATACCCACGTTCCGGGAGGCGCTCACCGGGTTCTGGGCCCGGTATTCGCCCGAGGAGTACGCCACCGAGGCGGCCTTCCGGCGGGATCCGGCGCGGGTATTCGGCTGGTACGCGTGGCGGCGCCGCCTGGCCCGGCGGGCCGTTCCCCATCCCGGGTACCTGGCGCTGGTGGAGCTGGAGCAGGTAGTGCCGGAGCTGGTCGTGGTCACGCAGAACGTGGACGGCCTGCATCGCCGGGCGGGCAGCCGGCGGGTGCTGGAGCTGCACGGGTCGCTCGACCGGTTCTGCTGTGCCGACGCGCGCCACCCCGCCGGCGAGGACGAGGTCCCGCTGCTCGACGCGGACGGACCGTGCCCGCCGCCGGCCTGTCGAGTGTGCGGCAGTCCTCTCCGTCCCGACGTGGTCTGGTTCGGGGAGTTCCTCCCCGAACGGGTCCTGACCGAGGCGTGGGAGCGGGCAGCGGCCTGCCAGGTGATGCTGGTCGTGGGGACGTCGGGCCTGGTGCATCCGGCGGCCCGGCTTCCCTACATTGCGCGGGACGCCGGAGCGACCGTGATCGAAATCAACCCGGAGCCGACCGAACTGACCCCCCTGGCGCACATCGTGTGGCGGGCTGCCGCCGGGGAGGCCTTGCCCCGGTTGCTGGCGGGGCTCTCCCGGACACGGCGGGGCGCCGACGGCGCGCTCCGGCCCGGGGAGGCCCGCTCGTGATCCGGCGGGCCAAGATCGTCGCCACCCTGGGCCCGGCCACGGGGTCGGCCGAGGGAGTGGCCGGCCTGATCGAGGCGGGGGCGGACGTCATTCGCATCAACGCCTCGCACGGGACGCCGGCCGAGCGCGGGCGCTGGATCGAGCTGGTGCGCCCGGCGGCGGATGCACGCGGCGTCCCGGTGGCGGTCCTGCTCGATCTTCAGGGCCCGCGGATCCGGGTGGGCGCCCTGGCGGAGCCCCTGGAGCTCGTGGAGGGGGGGACCGTCGTGTTCGCGCCGGAGGAGGACGCGCGGCCGGGCGAGATCCCCACGACCTACGCTCAGCTCGCCGGCGACGTGGGCCCGGGGACGCGGATTCTCTTGAACGACGGTCTCCTCGCGGTCGAGGTCACGCGGGTGGCGCCGCCCCGGGTGGAGGCGCGTGTGGTGGTGGGCGGGGTCCTGGGCGCGCACAAGGGCATGAATCTCCCGGGCGTGCACGTCAGCGCGCCGGCGCTGACCGAGAAGGACCGCGAGGACGTGGCTCACGCGCTGGAGTACGGCGTCGAGTACTTCGCCCTGTCGTTCGTGCGGCGGGCCGAGGACTTGGTGGAGCTGCGGCGGCTGGTGCCGGCGGAGGTGAAGCTCGTCGCCAAGATCGAGCGCGCCGAGGCGCTGAGCGACCTGGAACGGATCCTGGCCGCGGCCGACGCGGTGATGGTGGCGCGCGGCGACCTGGGGGTCGAGTTGCCGTTCGAGCAGGTGCCGCTGGTGCAGAAACAGCTCATCCGGGCGGCCAATCACCACGGCAAGCCGGTGATCACGGCCACGCAGATGCTCGAGTCCATGGTCGAGCACCCGCGGCCCACCCGCGCCGAGGCGTCGGATGTGGCCAACGCCGTCCTCGACGGCACCGATGCCGTGATGCTCTCGGCGGAGACCGCCACCGGCGCCTACCCGTTCGAGGCGGTGCGGGCGATGGATCGCATCATCCGGGAGATCGAGCGCAGCGTGGGCAGCCGGGACGAGCGGCGGCTCGACC
>DATLXT010000150.1:0-8386 GCA_035575475.1 Gemmatimonadales bacterium
GCCATGTACCTCCTCCGCGCGCTCCAGCGAGTGATCTTCAACCCGCTGGATCAGGAGGAGAACCGCCGGCTCACGGATCTCACCACACGCGAGGTGCTGGTCCTGGCGCCCATTCTGGCCTGCATCTTCTGGATCGGGCTCTACCCCAAGCCGATCCTCCAGCGGATGGAGCCCGCTGCCCGCCGCTTCATCGAAACGGTGCGGCCTGGGCCCGGCCCGGCGGCCGCCGGGTCCGCCGTGCCCGCGCCCCCCCCGGCGCCATGACGCTCGACCTGTCGCGCTCCCGGGACCTGCTGCTGGCCCTGCTGCCCGAGCTGGTGCTCACCGCGTGGGTGCTGATCCTGCTCCTGGTGGTGGCGTGGCGACACCGTACCGCGCAGGACCTGCGCCGGGCGGCATGGCTGGCGCTCGCGGGCATCGCGCTGTCGGCCGGTGCCGTGTTCTGGCTCTGGTGGCAGACCGCCCGGGCCCAGGGGCTCGTGACTATGATCGCGGTGGACGACTTCCGTTTCCTCACCGCCTGGCTGTTCCTGGGCACGGCCGCCCTGACCGTGCTGTTCTCCGTCGAGTACCTGGAGCGCGAACAGCTGCTCGCCCCCGAGTATTACCCGCTGCTGCTCTTCGCCACCCTGGGCATGATGCTGATGGGCGGCGGCGACGACCTCATGGTCATCTTCCTCGGGCTCGAGCTGATGTCCGTGGCGGCCTACGTGTTGGCCGGCTTCAACCGGCGGAGTCCGCGCGCGGCCGAAGCGGCGCTGAAGTACTTCCTCCTGGGCGCCTTCGCCTCCGGTTTTCTGCTCTACGGGATCGCCCTGGTTTTCGGCGCCACCGGTACCACCAACCTCCGGCTCATCGGCTTCCAGGTCGGCCTGCTGGACCTCGGCGCCCACCCCATGCTTCTGGCGGGCACCGGCCTGCTGCTGATCGGCTTCGGGTTCAAGGTCGCGGCCGTCCCCTTCCACATGTGGGCCCCCGACGTGTACGACGGGGCCCCCACACCGGTGACCGGTTTCATGGCGACCGGCGTGAAGGCCGCCGCGTTTGCGGCCTTGTTCCGGATCGTGGGCGAAGCCTTGCTCCAAGCCGGCGTCTGGCGCGAGGTCGTGTACTGGCTGGCCGTCGCCACCATGGTCGGTGGTAACGCCATCGCCCTGGCGCAACGCTCGCTCAAGCGCCTCCTGGCCTACTCTTCCGTAGCGCACGCGGGGTACCTGCTGGTCGCCGTGGCGACCGGATCGGCGGCGGGCGCCTCGGCGTTCATTTTCTACCTGGTCGCCTACACCCTGATGTCCCTCGGGGCCTTCGCGGTGCTGGCGGCCAAGGGCCGCCAGGGCGAGAGCGATGTCCGGGTGGACGACCTGGCCGGGCTGGCCCAACGGCGCCCCTGGCTGGCGTTCTCGCTGGCCCTGTGCATGCTCTCGCTCCTGGGGTTCCCCCCCACGGCGGGGTTCCTGGGGAAGTGGTACATCCTGCTGGCGGCGGTCGAGGCGGGGCAGGGGCTGCTCGCGGCGATCCTGGTCCTCACCAGCGTGATGTCGGCGGGATACTATTTGCCGGTGATCATGGTGATGTACATGCGGCCCGAGCCCACGGCCGACGCCCACGCCCGCGTCCGGGTGGGCGGGGTCGCCCGCGCCGCTCTGGCCGTGACCGCCGCCGGGCTGATCGTGTTCGGCGTGTTCCCCAACCGCCTGCTCGAGCTGGCCCGACAGGGTGGGACCGTGCTCCGAAGCCCCGCGGCAGCCGCGCCCCCGACCGCCTCGCCGTGACCCTCCCCACCACCGTCTTCCGGCAGTACGACATCCGCGGCACCGTCGGTGACCAGCTCACGCCCGCCTTCGCGCGCGCCGTGGGGCAGGCGGTGGCGACCCTGGCCTGGGAGCGCCTGGGTCGCACCCCGCGCCTGGCGGTGGGACGCGACAACCGGCCCTCGGGTCCGGCGCTGGCCGACGGCATCCAGCAGGGGATCGCCGCCGCGGGCGGCGTGGCGGTCGAGCTGGGGGAGCTGCCCACGCCCGCCCTCTACTTCGCCACCCACACCCTGGAGGTGGACGGTGGAGTGCAGGTCACCGGATCGCACAACCCGCCCGAGTTCAACGGATTCAAGATGGTGCTGGGCGGGGCGGCAGTGTACGGTGACGACATCCAGTACCTGCATCGGCTGATTGCCGGGGGGAAGCTGGTAGCGCGGGCGGGGGGCCGGCGCACGGCGCACGGGGCCCTGCTCGCCGCCTACCGCGACGCCATCGTCGAGCGCAACGCCCCGCTGGCCCGCCCGGTCAGGGCGGTGGTGGACTGCGGCAACGGGGTCACCAGCCTGGTGGCGGTCGAGACCCTGCGGGCGGTCGGGGCGGACGTGGTGGCGCTGTTCGCCGAGTCCGATGGCACCTTCCCCCACCACCACCCGGATCCCACGGTGATCGAGAACCTCCGCCACCTCCAGGAGGCCGTGGTCCGCGAGCGGGCCGAGCTGGGCATCGCGTTCGACGGCGACGGCGATCGCATCGGCGCCGTGGACGAGCGGGGTCGGCCCGTGTTCGGCGATCAGCTGCTGGTGCTCTACGGGCGCGACCTGGTGGCGCGCCTGGGCCCCGGGCACACCGTGATCTTCGACGTGAAATGCTCCGAGGTGCTGCCCCGCGAGCTGGCTCGCGCCGGCCTGCGGCCGGTGATGTGGAAGACGGGCCACTCGCTCATCAAGCAGAAAATGAAGGACGAGGGGGCGCCGCTGGCGGGGGAGATGAGCGGCCACATGTTCTTCGGAGGAGACTGGTTCGGCTTCGATGACGCGCTGTTCGCCGCCGCCCGGCTCCTCCACTACGTCGCCCGCGAAGGCGGACCGCTGTCGCGTCTCCTGGCCGACCTGCCCGCCACCGTCGCCACGCCCGAGCTCCGGGTGGCGTGCCCGGACGAGACCAAGTTCGAGCTGGTCGAGCGGGCCGCGCGCCATTTCGGGGCCAAGTACCCGGTGGCGACCCTGGACGGCGTCCGCATCACCTTCCCGGAAGGGTGGGGGCTCCTGCGCGCGTCCAACACCCAGCCGGTCCTGGTGCTCCGGTTCGAAGCCGCCAGCGCCTCCGCGCTCGCGGCCTATCGCGCTGAAGTGGAGGAGTGGCTCGCACGCAACGGCGTCCGGCCGTGAGCCCGGCCGTGCGGCGGCGCCGGCTGATCGCCGTCCTCGCCGTCCTGGTGGTCGCCGCGCTGTTCGGGGGTCGGTGGGTCGCTCTGGAAACCGCTGAGCGCGCCTGGGCCCAGACCGTGGAGCACGGCGGGGTGTACGTCGAGGCCCGGGACCTGGCGCGCCTGGTGCGGGGAGTGGTCCTGCTGGCGGGAGCCCTCTGGGGCGTGGTGCAGTTCTACCTGGTTTATCGCGCCATCGGGTCGGTCCAGGTGCCCCGGCGGCTGGGCAACATCGAGATCGTGGAGGCGGTGCCGCAGCGGCTGTTGCTGGCGCTCGCCCTGGGCACGGGTCTCGCCTACGGGTTGCTCCTCACGCTCGGGACCGGCGACTGGTGGCTGGCGGCGGCCCTGGCGGCCGAGTCCCCGCGCTTCGGCACCGCCGACCCGATCTTGGAGCGCGACCTCGGGTTTTACCTGGGCCCGCTCGCGTGGTCCATGACCCTCCAGAATCGGGCCCTGGTCGCCGCGCTGTCGGCGGCGGTCCTGGTGGGACTGTTGTACTTCGGGATGGGCGCGCTGCGCTTCGAGCGGGGCCGCCCGGTGGCGGGACCCCACGTTCGCGCCCATCTGGGCACCCTGCTCGCCACGCTGGCGCTGGTGCTGGGCTGGGGAGCTCTGCTCGACCCGGCCGAAGTGGTGGCGGGCGCCCACGGACCTCTCGATCACGCCGCGCTCACGGTGCGCCTGCCCGGCTCGGCGGCGGTGGTGGGGGCGACACTGGTGGTGGCGGGGTTGAGCCTGGCCTGGGCCTGGCGCGGCCGGCCGGCGGCGCTGCCCGCCGCCTGGGGGCTGCTCCTGATCACCCAGATCACCGTCTACCTCCTTGCGCCGGCCCTGGTCCGGGCCGGCAGGGGACCGGCGGGCGCGTCCGACCCGGCCCTGGCCGAAGAGCGCGCCGCCCTGGAGCGCGTGGCCCGGGGAGCGGACGCGTTCCGAGAAGAGCCGCTCCCCGAGTTCCCGAGCCCCAGAGCGGCGATCGCCGCCCTGCCGCTGTGGGACGCGGATCAGGTGGCGCGGGCCGCGCGATACCGCCGGGTGTTCGGTGACCGGGCGACCGCGGTGGCGACCGCCCTGTTGCCCGGCGGGCGCAGGCGGCCGGCCTGGCTCGCCGTCCCGGCCCCCGACCTCGCGGCATTCGAGCGCCTGGTGCCGCGCCCCGCCTGGGAGGAGATCCACGCCGGCTCCTGGGCCCGCACCGGAGCGCCGCTGGTCGCGGTCGAGGAGGACAGCGGCCTCGCGTTCGAGCCCGCGCCCGTGCGGGACTCCGCCTTCTGGTTCGGCCCCGGGCTTCCGGAGTTCGCCATCGCCGCCCCCGACACCTGGCCCGGGCTCCGTCCCGCCGGGATGACGCTCGACGGCTGGTGGCGGCGCATCGCGCTGGCCTGGGCCCTCCAGAGCCCCGAGCTGTTGGGGCTGCCGCAGGACCGGCTGGTGCTGTGGCGACAGGAGCCGGGCGAACGGCTGGCCCGGCTGCTGCCGGCCGCGCGGTTCGACGCCCCGGTTCCGGTCATCGCGGACGGAGCGCTTCTGTGGACGGCGTACGGCTACGTGGAGAGCTCGTTGTTCCCGATGGTGGGCTCGGTCGAGGGTGACACGCCGGCGGGGCGAGGGACGCGGGGCGGACAGCGGCGCGGGAGGGGCGGGGCGCGCGGCGACCTGCGCTACGTCCGGGTGGGATTCGTGGGTACCGTCAACGCCGCGACCGGGGAGACCCGTATTCATCTCGCGCCGGGCCACGACTCGCTCAGCGCCGCCTGGGCCCGGGTCTTCGCGCCGCTGGTCCGGCCGGTGGAGGAGCTGCCCGGCCAGCTGGCCAATGTCCTTCCGTTTCCACGCCGGGCGTTTGGGGTGGCGGCCGAGGACGCCGTGCGCGACCGCGCCGACACGGTCACCTGGCAGCGCCGCCCGGTCGAACCTTTCACGGCTCCGGCGCCGGGCGCCGGGCTGTGGCTGGCCCAGGGCTTTGAGACCGTGCGGCCGCCGGCCTTCGTGGCGCTCGTGGCCGGCCGCATGACGGCTTCGGGACCGCGGCTCGCGCTCTGGCGGCCCTCGCCCCCGGAGCCGCGTCCCGTGCCGGTGGTGGGATCGCCGGAACTCCGTCCGGGACCGCTGCGTCTCTGGCCGGCGGGCGGCGCGCTGCTCGCCGTCCAGGGGCAGTTCGGGGAAGCGGCCCAGCCCGGTCGGGATCCGGCGCCTCCCAAGGTGACCCGGGTGTATCTCTCCTGGGGCGCGCGGGGAGGGAGCGGCCCGACGGCGGAAGCGGCGATGGGAGACCTCTTCGCCACCGGTCCCACGCGCGATACCACGCTTGCCGCGCGCTGGGCGGAGGCCCGCCGCCTGCTCGCCCGCGCCGACTCGGCTCTCGCGCGCGGCGATCTTCAGGAGTTCGGACGCCTCTACCAGGCGCTCCGGCGCCTGCTTGCTCCACCCCGTGAGCCCCGCTAGGTTGCCCCGCCGTGCCGGCCAGGACGATCGTCGTCGCGCTGGGCGGGAATGCCGTGGCGCCGCCGGGGGAGCGGCCCACCATCGGCAACCAGTTCCGCCACACGCGCGAGAGCCTGGCCACCGTCGTCGAACTGGCCCGCGAGGGATGGCACATCGCCCTGGTCCACGGCAACGGGCCACAGGTCGGTGACGAACTCGCCCGCAACGAGATCGCGAGCGACCAGGTGGAACCCCTGCCGCTGGGCGTTCTGGTGGCGGCGACGGCGGGGTGGATGGGGTACATGATCCAGCAGTCCTTGCAGAACGCGTTGACCCGAGCGGGCGTTCGGCGCACGGTGGTCACGCTGATTACCCAGACGCTGTGCCGGGCGGATGATCCGGATCTGCGGAACCCCACCAAACCGATCGGGCACGAGCTGGATCCCGCCCGAGCCGCGCGGCTGCGGGCGCGGGGCGAGCCCCTGGCGGAGGTCCGGCCCGGTGTCTGGCGGCGTCTCGCGCCCAGCCCGCGTCCCATAGCCGTCGTGGAAGGCGCCACGGTGCGGGAGCTGGTTGGCCGCGGGCACGTGGTCATCGCCTGCGGCGGGGGTGGACCGCCGGTGTATCGCGACCCGCGACTGGGCCTGGAGGGTATCGAGGCGGTGGCGGACAAGGACCGCGTGGCGGCGATCCTGGGTCGGGAGATCGACGCCCAGGTCTTGCTGATTCTCACCAATGTGGATGCGGTGTACCGGGCCTACGGGACCCCGCACCAGCGTCCCGTGCGGCGACTGACGCTGGCCGAGGCCGACGTTCTGCTGGCGGGCGCCGAGCTGGGTGCGGGGAGCATGCGCCCCAAAGTCGAAGCGGCGAGCGATTTCGTGCGGGCGGGCGGCGAGCGGGCGGTGGTCGCGGAGCTTCAGCAAGGGCTCGCGGCGCTGCGCGGCGAGACCGGCACCACGATCACGCGGGAGCAGGGGTGAACCTGCACGAATACCAGGCGCGCGACATCCTCAAGCGCCACGGCATCCCGGTGCCGGACGCGGAAGTGGCCGAGACGCCGGAAGCGGTCCGGGAGATCGCCCGGCGCATCGGCGGGCCCGTGGTGGTGAAGGCCCAGGTGCACGCGGGAGGACGCGGCAAGGCCGGCGGCGTGACGCTCGCCGCCACGCCTGACCAAGCGGCGGCCGCCGCGGCCCGGATCCTGGGCATGCGCATCAAGGGCCTGTTGGTGCGCAAGGTCCTGGTGGCTCCCGCGGCCGAGATCGCTTCCGAGAGCTACGTCGGCCTCATCGTGGACCGCTCGTCGCAGCGACCCGTGCTCATGGTGAGTCCCGCCGGCGGCGTGGACATCGAGGAGGTGGCCGCCCGGACGCCGGAGCGGATCCACCGGGTCGTGATCGATCCGCGCTACGGCCTGCTCCCCCACCAGGCCCTGGGGCTCGGTTTCAAGCTCTATCGCGACGGGGGGCAGGCTCGCGCCGCGGCGGACATCATGGAGCGCCTCTACACGGCGTTCTACGCCGTGGGCGCCTCCCTCGCCGAAATCAACCCCCTGGCGACGACCCCGGACGGCCGGGTGACCGCGCTGGACGCCAAGATCGTCATTGACGACAACGAACTCGAGCGGCGCCCCGAGATCGCGGCGCTGCGGGACCCGTCCGCCGAAGCGCCTTCCGAAGTGGCCGCGCGGGAGGCCGGGCTGTCGTTCATCAAGCTCGAGGGCACCGTGGGCTGCTGCGTGAACGGCGCCGGCCTCGCCATGGCCACCATGGATCTGGTGAAGTACTACGGAGGCGAGCCGGCCAACTTCCTGGACATCGGCGGCAGCTCGAACCCGCAGAAGGTGGTGACCGCCCTCCGCATCATCACCGGCGACCCCAACGTCAAGGCGATCCTCTTCAACATCTTCGGCGGGATCACCCGCTGTGACGACGTCGCCAACGGCATCGTGCAGGCCACCCGCGAGTTCCCCCTCAGGGTGCCGATGGTCATCCGACTCACCGGCACCAACGAGCGAGAAGCCGTGGAGATCCTCACCCGGGCGGGGTTCTCCGCGCTCACCGACATGGACGAGGCGGTGCAGAAAGCCGTCGCCCTGGCGCGGGGGGACGCCGCGTGAGCGTGTTCATCGGCCGCGAGACCCGGCTCGTCGTCCAAGGAATCACCGGGCGCGACGGGTCGTTTCACGCGCGCCAGATGATGGAGTACGGGACGCGCCTGGTCGCGGGAGTGACCCCGGGCAAGGGGGGACAGCGCTTCGACGGCGGCGTGCCCATCTTCAACACCGTCGCCGAGGCGGTGGCCGAAACCGGCGCGGACACGTCGGTGATCTACGTGCCCGCGGCCTTCGCCGCCTCGGCCGTCTTCGAGGCGGCCGATGCCGGCATCCGGCTGATCGTCTGCATCACCGAAGGCATCCCGGTCCTGGACATGACGCGGGTCCTGCTCTTCGTGGCCGAACGGGGGGCCCGGCTGATCGGGCCGAACTGCCCCGGGCTCATCTCGCCCGGGCAGAGCAAGGTGGGTATCATTCCCGCCAGCATCTGCCGTCCCGGCCGGATCGGCGTGGTGTCGCGCAGCGGAACCCTCACCTACGAGATCATTCACCAGCTGAGCCGGCACGGATACGGGCAGTCCACCTGCGTCGGGATCGGCGGCGATCCGCTGATCGGGACCAGCTTCATTCATTGCCTCTCGGCGTTCGAGGCCGATCCCGACACGGAAGCGGTGGTCCTGATCGGCGAGATCGGCGGGACCGACGAGCAAGAGGCCGCCC
>DATLXT010000151.1:0-8060 GCA_035575475.1 Gemmatimonadales bacterium
GCCTGGAGGGCGACGTCGAGCCGCGGCCGGATGCGCTGGGACAGCGCGGTGTTGGCCAGCTCGACCGCGGCGCGGGCGAAGGCGGGATCCGCCTCGACCGCGCGGGCGAAGGCCCGCGCCGCTTTGGAGAGGTAATCCTGGCCCAGCTGCTGGCGGAGGTTCTCGATGGCGAGGACCGCGTGCTCCCCCATGGCGAGCTCCGCGAGGCCCAGCCCATACCAGGAGTAGGGCCAGTCGGGCCGCAACTCCGCCGCCCACTCGAACTCCCCGGCGGCGGCGTCATACCGCGCATCCTGGCCGGTCAGCTCGCCCAGGCGATAGGCGATGAACCCGAGTCGGAGGTGAATCAGCGGATCCTCCCGATCGAGCCGGGCGCGTTGGATGGCCTGCGCCTCCAGCCGCTTCAGCGCCACGGTGTCCCGCACACCGGCGAGGGAGTCGCGCAGAGTCTCGAGCGCCGCCCGCTCCGCCGGGCTCTGCGCGGCGAGCGGCGCGGCGAGAAACAAGAGGAGCAGACTGCCCCGCGGAAGGGCAAGCAGGGCCATGACCGCCGTCATCCTACCCCGGGCCGCGCCGACCCGTTCCGCCGGTCAGAAGGCGGAGCCGAACACCAGGTAGGCGCGCGCATCCCGGGCCTCGAGCGGCCGGGCCAGGCCGAGTCGCAGGCGGAGATGCGCATCGTAGCTGACGGTCAGGTCGGCCACGAGCTCCGCCCCCGCCGAGCGCAGCCGGGCGAACCGACCGCGAGCCCGCGCGTTCCAGGCGTCGCCCGCATCGGCGAAGAACGCGAGCGACAGCATGTCCGCCCCGACCGGGAGATGCCCCAACGAGCGGCCGACCAGGAGGAGCGGGAGCCGCAGCTCCGCGCTCGCCGCCACGGCCCGCGTGCCGCGGCGCTCGCCTTCGGGGTAGCCGCGCACGAAAAACGGCTCCGCTCCCCCCACCACCTGCACCGCCAGATAATCGAGGCCCCCGCCCGCGTCGCCCCCCACCTCGAAGCGCTCTCCGATGGGCCCCTGCGCCATCCCGGCCGCCCCCCGCAACGCCAGCACCGCATGGCCGAACGTCCCGAGCCCCGGGAACGGCAGATACACGGCGAGGCGGGTGCGATACTCGTCCGACCACAGCTCCGAGCCCTGCGCCTCACGCCGCCGGTAGGTCACCGACCAGGCGAAGCCGTCCTGCGGCGACACGGCGAGGGGGGCGAGGACGTAATGGGCGAGCGCCAGCGTGGCCGAGCCGCCGACGAGATCGAGGTGCGGGGCGGCGCTGTCGGGCACCAGGGCGAGCCGCAGGCCCTCGTATTCCCCGGCCAGCCGTACGCTGGCGGTCGTGCGCCAGCGGCGTCGCTCGAAGGTCAAACCCAGCGCCGCGTCGGTCTCGAGCAACGAGACCTCCCGGCCGCCGGCGGTGATACCGGAGAACGACCAATCCATCGAGCCGCTGGCGTCGAAGGTGGGGTTCCCGAGCGAGCGGTTCGCCAGGGCGACCGCACCCATGAGGCGCGACGGATTCCAGGAATAGAGGGCCTGCGCCCCGTAGGCCCAGCGTTCCAGCGCATCGGTCCCGAAGGTCGCGGCACCCACGAAGAAGCCCGCGCGATCGGCGTCGGAGAGGACCGGAAGCCAGTAGCGCGGCCACAAGGACGGGAGGGCCGAGTAGCCGGTTTCCCGCGCTTCGACCGGCGGCGCCTCCGCGAGCGGCGGCCCCGACCGCGGTACGACGGCAGCGCGGGACACGAGGCGCGAGCGCGCCAGCGCCCACCCGCCCTCCCGAAAGGTGGAGTAGATCACGGTCCCATCCGGGAGCGCCGCGGGCGAGCGAGCGCCGTGCGGCGCGGCGGTCAGCGCCACGGGCCCGGTCGGGTCCCACCGATACACCTGCGGCAGCCCTGACACGTCCCACACGAAGAGCAGGGAGCCGTCGGGCGCCCAGAGCGGGTCGGCCACGACGTGCCCGGATTCCAGCAACACGTCGAGCGACTCGGGTGCCGCGAGCGGCCAGGCGACGAGGGACCAACGGCCCTCCGTGTGCCGTGCGGCCGCGACCCGCCGCCCGTCGGGCGAAGGCTCCACCGGGCCCCAGGCCACCCCCGGGGCCGCGGCGGGGGTCGGCAGATTGGGCCGGTTCCCGCCGGGCTCGAGCACGAGCCAGGCCGAGGTTCCCCCGCCCGCCTGGGGCTCCGTGATCCGCGCACCCCGCGTCACCCGCCGCCAGTTCCCGGTCGGCTCCCAGCGATACAGGTCGCTGCGCAGTCGCCACCGCGCGGTGAAGTCGAGTTGCGCCACGAGCAGGGTGTCCCCCAACCAATCGAACCGCACGCCTCCGTTCACCCGCCGGCTGCGGCGGGGCTCGAGTGTCGCGGCGTCCGCGATCACCAGCCGGCCGGCGCCCTTCCCGTCGTTCCGGAGATAGGCGAGCCGGCTGCCATCGGGACTCGTCGCGGGGGCCGGATCGCTCCAGAGTCGGCTCACGAGGACCTCTTCGGCCGGGGCCGGGGCCGGGGCCGCCCGGGCGGGAGGGGCCGCGCCGGCGCGCAGGGCTTCGGTCCAGGCGGCGCCGATCCGCTCGGTCGCCCCCGCCCGGCGCAACTGACGGCCCACCCGAAACGGGATCAGCTGTTTCGAGGTGGCTTCGACGAACCGCGGGAGCACCGAGTCGCCCCGCGCGCGGGCGGCGTGCGCCAGGAAGGTGGCCCCGTAGGCGTAGGGGGTGAACCCGTCGGGCCACCGGGTGAACGCCAGAGCGTCCCAGGGCGATCGCGCGGCGCCGGCGGCGAGGTCGGCCCCGATGAGCTGGCGGTGCAGACTGCCGTCTACTCGCCCGGCCGTGGTGAACCGCGACTCGTAGTAGGTCGCCAAGCCCTCCGTGACCCAGCTCGGTTGGTAGGCGTTGGGAAACAGACCGGGCGCCCGCCCGAACACGGCCTGGAGCGCGCGCCAGAAGCCCCGGGTACGGTCCAGATGGAACAGGTGAGCCAGCTCGTGCACGATCACCAGCCGGAGCCAGCTGTCAAAGTGCTGGAGGGCGGCGTCCGTGGTCGGCGGTGTCAGGAACACCGTGATCCGATTGGTGGGAAAGACCGTGGCGAACCCGTTGGCGACATCGGCATCGTCGGCCAGGGTCAGGTCCACCACGCCCCGGGGCGGATGCAGTTCGCCGCGAAGCAGGGTGTAGGCGCGCTCGGCTTCACGCGCGGCCTCGAGCGCCGCGGCGCGGTAGGCCGGTCGGAAGTGCACCCGGAAGTGCGCCGTGTGGAGGGTGCGCCACTGGCCCGAGGGATCGGCCAGCTGCGCGCTCCCGGGCGCCGCCGCGAGGGCGAACACGGCGAGCAGGCACCCGACGCCGTGGCGCCACGCTTCCCGAGCGTAAGCCGGCTGGGTGGTGCACCGTCGGGTCATGCGGTGGGGCAAACCTATCACCGGGCCTTTCGACCCGTCAATTTGCCCAATAGATTGGCGTACCTTGACTTGTGCCCGGTGACGAGGCCCCTCCCGTGAGCCTGTGCAGCTACTGCGGCCGTGACAACGAGGCCGGCGCGCAGTTCTGCGCGGACTGCGGAAAGCCGCTGAGCAAGGCGGCGGCATTCGAGCGGGCGGCCCGCGCGGTTTCGGGCGAGGCCGGGGCGCGCGTCTCGGGGGCCGCCGTGCGGGACGTCCCGGCGCCGCCCGCGGCCACCTCACCCGGCGAGACCTGCCCCTTCTGCGGCGGCGAGACCCGCCCGGCGCTGCCGTTTTGCCCGCAGTGCGGGCGGCGCCTCACCGCCCCCGGGTCGGGGCCCGCTTGCCCCCGCTGCTCCACGCCGCTCCCCCCGGGCGCCCGGTACTGCGCGGTCTGCGGGGCGCCGGCCGCGACCGGCACGCTGTGGGGCCGGGCGTCGGCGGAACGCCGCACCGACTTTCGCTTTGCCCTGGTCCTGCTGGACGACGCCGGACGGGAGATGCAACGCTTCGAGCGCAGCACCGTGGACACCACCATCGGTCGGGAGGACGGGGATGTGCGGTTTCCCGAGGACCCGTTTCTCTCTCCGCTCCACGCTCGGCTCTCCTGGGAGACCCAGGGTCTCGTGGTGCGGGACCTGGGCAGCCGAAACGGAACCTGGGTCTTTCTCCAGGCGCCGCACCGCCTGGTGGACGGCGACCTGTTGCTGATCGGTTCCCAGCTGATCCGGTTCCGCCGCCTGGGCTACCCGGGACCCCACACGCCGGAGGCCGACGCCACCCGCCGCATGGGGAGCCTCGTGCCCAGCGCCGACATCGCGAGCCTGAGCCAGCTCCGCTCCGACGGCAGCGTGCGCGACGTCCTGCACCTCTCGCCCGGGCGCGACGTGTACGTCGGGCGGGAGCGGGGCGACTGGACCTTTCCCTATGACCCCTCCATGAGCGCCCAGCACGCTCTGATCCGCTCGGAGGATGCGGACTTCGTCGTGCTGGACCAGAACAGCCGCAACGGGATCGCTCTGGCGGCGCGGGGCGACGTGGTGTTGGGAGCGGGGTGGCGCATCCTGGTGGGCGACAAGCTGCTCCGGGTGGAGTTCCCGTCGTGAAGCTCTGCCCCGTCTGCTCGACCGAGTTTGGCGACGACGTCCGGTTCTGCAAGAACGACGGGGCGGCGCTGCGCTCGTTCACGCCCGCCCAGGATCTCGTGGGGCAGATCGTGGCCGAGCGCTATCACGTGCTCAAGAAGCTGGGTGAGGGTGGGATGGGCCAGGTGTATCTCGCCGAGCACGTCAAGATGGGCCGGAAGAGCGCGATCAAGGTCATGAACCCGGCCATGGTGCATGACCCCGACGCCATCGCCCGGTTCAACCGGGAGGCCGCCAACGCCAGCCGAATCACGCACCCCCACGTGTGCGCGATTTACGACTTCGGCGAAACGGTGGACGGACTGATTTACCTCGCCATGGAATTCGTCGAGGGCGAGCCCCTGACCGACCTGCTGGAGCGGGAAGGCGCCCTGCCGCTGGAGCGCGCCGGCGCGATCTTCCTGCAAACCGCGGACGCGCTGCAGGCGGCACACGATCTGGGGATCGTCCACCGCGATCTCAAGCCCGACAACATCATGATCACCCGCGGCCGCGGGGGGCAGGAGGCGGTCAAGGTGGTCGACTTCGGCATCGCCAAGGCCGTGGGCGGGGACGAGGCCCAGAAAGTCACCCGGACCGGCCTGGTGATCGGGACGCCCGAGTTCATGAGTCCGGAGCAGCTCGCCGGCGACCCGCTGGACGGGCGCAGCGACCTCTACTCGCTCGCGCTCGTGTTCTTCCGCATGCTGACCGGCCAGCTGCCCTTTCAGGCGGACACCGTTCAGGACATGATGCTGCGGCGCCTCACCGACGCGCCCCTGACGCTGGCGGAGGCGCGGCCCGACCGCCGGTTCCCCGCGGGCCTCCAGGCCTGCTTCGACAGCGCCCTGGCCCGCAGCCCGGCCGAGCGCTATCAGAGCGTGGCGAAATTCGCGGGCGATGTGGCCGAGGTTCTGGGGCTGACCCAGGGGGCGCCGGCGCTACCCCGCACCCGCGCCGACGCCCAAGCCCAGACCGAGCTCATGACCCCGCCCGCGCCCCCGCCCCCGAAGAAACGGTCCCTGGTACCGCTCGTCCTGGGCGCTGTGGTCCTCCTCGGCGGGGGGAGCGCGGCGGTGCTGTTGCGCGGAAGCTTCGGCAGTGCCGGCAGTCCTTCGACCCCGTCCGGGTCCGACACCGTGCTCCCGACCACCGCGTTGGCGCCCGGCGACACCCGGCCCCAGGGCCCGCCCGCCGACGCCGGACGTTCGAGTCGGGGGCAGTCCCCTCGGACCCAGGCGGCCCCGTCGGGGATCGACCTTTCGCGCGCCCAGCAAAGCCTCGATAACCTCTTTCTCGAGGTGCTCGGTCCCGGCACGGCCGGGATGGTCCGGGACTCCGCGATGCGCTTTTACAACGCCCCGGGGATCGGCCCGGTGACCCGAGGGCTCGCCGCGTTCGTCGTCGGCCAGACCTGGTTCCAGGAGGGTGACCGGGCGACGGGGTGCGAGTGGATCCGCGCCGCGGCCCGGCTGGATCCCACCAACGCCACCTACGGGCGGCTCTTGCCGCAGTGCCCCGGGTGATCATGTTCGGCCGCTCCTCCAAGCCGGTCCGGGTCCAGGTGGTCGGCAAGACCGATCGGGGGCGGACCCGCGAGCACAACGAGGACTGCTTCCTGATCGCGGACCTCAGCCGGCAGACGGTCTCCCCGCAACCGGGCATCCGGGAGCACGAAGTAGGGGACCGCGGGTCGGTCTTCATCGTGGCCGACGGCATGGGCGGTGCCGCCGCGGGCGAGCTGGCGAGCGAGATGGCGACCCGCACCATCTACGAGCACCTGGCGCGCGTCTGGGGCGCCGATCGCGACCCGACGGCCCAGCGCTTCGCCTATCGCCTCAAAGAGGCGGTGGAAGTCGCCAACGCCCGGATCCATGCCCACGCCCAAGCGCACCCGGAGCTCCGGGGCATGGGCACGACCACCACCGCCGCCGGTGTCCTGGGCGACCATCTGTACCTCACCCAGGTGGGCGACAGCCGCGCCTACCTGGTGCGGGGCGGCGCGGCCACGCAGCTCACCCGGGATCAGTCGCTCATGCAACGCCTGGTCGAGGCCGGCGAGCTCACCGAGGAGGAGGCCGCCCGGAGCGAGCGGAAGAACATCATCCTGCAGGCGCTGGGGCCCGACCCCAAGGTGAAGGTCGATCTCACCCACCAGCACCTGCGCCGGGGCGACGTGCTGGTGCTCTGTTCCGACGGCCTGTCGGGCCAGGTCAGGAAGGAAGAGATCGCGGATGCCGTGGTCCGCCTGGGGACCCTGGAGGCCGCCTGCGACTACCTGATCGCGCTGGCCAACGAGCGGGGGGGACCCGACAACATCACGGTGGTCCTCGCCCGGTTCGAGGGCGAGGGCCTTCGCCCGCCCGAGCCGGCCGACGAGGTGGGTCATCAGGTGTATCCCCTGATCGACACCGAGACCAGCACCGAGCCCGTGCCGGTGTACCGCGGCAGCCGGCCGCCGGAGCCGGCCGGCCGCTCGCGCGTACGGCTGGTGGCGTGGATCCTGTTGGCCGCCGTCCTCGCGGCTCTGTGGCTGGTCACGCGGTCGTGAGAGCCCAGTTCAAGTTCCTCTCGGGGGCCCGCACGGGAGAGGTCGAGGTGTTCCGCAAGGCCTACATCGGACTGGGCCGCCATCCCCTCTCCGACGTCCGGTTCGACGCGGAGCGGGATCTCGACGTCTCCGCCCGCCACGCCGCCGTGATTCGGAAGGCGGACGGCTTCCGCGTGCAGGACCTGGGGAGCCGCAACGGCACCTTCGTGAACGGCGAACCGCTGGAAGGCGAGCGGCTGCTGCGCGACGGCGACGTAATCACGTTCGGGCGGAACGGGCCGGCGGTGGAGTTTCGCCTGCTCCCGGGAGAAGCGGAGCCCGACACCGCGGGCGCGGAGGCACTGGCACGCCGCTCGTCCAACCCGCGCGAGGCGGTGCTCGCGGTGCCCGTGCCGCCGGGCGGGCGCCGCTCGAGCACCGCCCTCCGCATCGCGGCCGAAGTCGCCCGCCAGACCCGCCAACTGCGACGCACCACCAAGATCCTGATCGGCGCCCTGGCGCTCGTGGCCTTGACCTTCGGCGGGCTCCGCTGGCAGGACTCGCGCGCCCGCGCGCGGGAACTGGCGGCGCTGCGCCAGCGCGCCGACAGCCTGGAGCGCCACGCCGGTCGGCTGGCGGCTCAGTTCCAGGGCGAGCTGGAGGCGCTGCGCGCCGCGCTGACCCAGTCGCGGGACGAAACCGCCCGGCTCCGCCGGGAGCTGGCCGCCGCCACCGGAGGCGACGCGGCCACCATCGCCCGCCTCCGCGCCGAACTCGAAGCCGCCGAGCGCCGGCAACGCGGGTTGATCGGCGCGGCCGGGGTGGATTATCGCGCCATCGCCCGGCGGAACCAGGACGCCGTCGCCATCGTACTGGTCGAGTTCTCGGAGTCCGAGCGCTACAGCGGGACCGCGTTCGCCGTCGATTCGCAGGGCACGCTGATCACCAACAAGCACCTGCTGGTGG
>DATLXT010000152.1:0-8220 GCA_035575475.1 Gemmatimonadales bacterium
ATTGCCGGCGCGGGGAGGACGCTGAGGTAGGAGGTGTTGGCCAGCACGTAGAGCGTCGTGACGATCAGCACGCCCGCCGCCATGGCGAAGGGCAGGTCGCGTTCCGGTCGCCGCAGCTCGCCCGATGCGAAGGTGACGTTGTTCCAGGCATCCATCGAGAACAAGGCGCCCACCATGGCGGCGCCCACCAGGGGGAGCAGGGCCCAGGTAAAGCCTTCGGCGGGCCAGAAGCCGGCTCCGAAGTTGGCGGCGATCGCCTGGGCGTTGCGGCCGATCGAGAGGCCCAGGACGATCAGGGCGCCGAGCGCCGCGGTCTTGATGATGGTGAGCGTGGTCTGGATGAGGGCGGCGGTGCGGACGCCGCGGACGTTGATCCAGGTGAGCAGCGCGATCGAGCCGATGGCCCAGAGGCGCTGCCCGGAGAGCCCCAGCTCGTACTTGCCGATCCGGCCGCCCAGGAACACGTGCTCGCCCAGGGCCGGAACCAGGACCGCGGTGAACCGGGCGAAGGCCACGGCCACGGCCGCGATGGTGGCCGTCTGGATGACCATGAACAGGGTCCAGCCGTAGAGGAAGCCGAAGAGCGGCGAGATGCTTTCTCTGAGGTACACGTACTGGCCGCCGGCGCGGGGAAAGAGCGCCGCCAGTTCGCCGTAGGTGAGGGCGCCGACGAGGGTCATGAGGCCGGCCGCGGCCCAGACCCCGAGCAGCAGGCCCGGCGCCTGGACCTGCCGGACGATGTCGGCCGAGACGATGAAGATCCCGGAGCCGATCATGGAGCCCACCACGATGGCGGTGGCGTCGAGCCGGGAGATGGCCTTGACGAACTCGGTGGCGGGGCGGGCGGTGGTAGTCATCGGGACGGGCCGGGGGGCCGGGGGTGAGGGTAACCTAGTGGCCGGCCGGCCGGGCCGCTATCTTCATCCCCCGCCGAGTCACGGCGTCACACCCGGTCCGATACGCGCGAGGGTCCCGTGCGTCTCCTGCCCCGAGAAGAGGAGTTCTTCGACCTGTTCGCGCAGGTCGCCGAGCGCAACAAGGAAGCCGCCAGGCACCTGCGGGCGCTTTTCGAATCGCCCCCCGACCGCCGCAAGCCCCACGTGGACGCCATCAAACGGCTGGAACACGAAGCCGACCAGGTCACCCACGAGGTGGTGAACCGGCTGGACCGCACGTTCATCACGCCGCTCGACCGGGAGGACATCCACAAGCTGGCGTCCGATCTGGACGACGTGATGGACGCGATGGACGGGGCCGCCCGGCGCGCCCAGATCTTCCGGCTGGGGGACTCGCCCGATGGCGTCCGCCGGCTCACCGAGGTGATCGAGCGCATGGTGGCGGTGCTGGCCGAGGGCGTGGCCCGCCTGAAGAAGGGGAACGACGTGATGACGTACTGTGTCCAGGCCAAGAAGCTGGAGGAAGAAGGGGACGCCATCTACCAAGAGGCCCTGGGCCGGCTGTTCGAGAAGGAGCGGGACGCCCTCGAGGTCATCAAGTGGAAGGAGATGTACGACAAGCTCGAGGGAACCCTGGATCAATCCGAGGACGTCGCCAACGTGCTGGAGTCCATCACGCTCAAGCACGCCTGATGACGGAGACCGTCGGGTTCGTGCTGGCGATCGTCCTGGTCGCCCTGATCTTCGACTTCATCAACGGCTTTCACGACGCGGCGAACTCCATCGCCACGGTGGTCTCGACCCGCGTGCTCTCGCCCTTCGTGGCGGTGGGGTGGGCCGCGTTCTGGAACTTCGTCGCGGCCTTCACCTTCGGCACCGCCATCGCCAGGACCATCGGGAAGGGGATGATCGACCTCTCGGTGGTGGACCCGACGGTGATCCTGGCGGGGCTCCTGGGCGCGATCCTCTGGGACCTCGTCACCTGGTGGTGGGGCCTGCCCACCTCGTCCTCCCACGCCCTGGTGGGCGGCTACGCGGGCGGCGCCGTGGCCAAGGCGGGGATGTCGGCCATCATCGCGTCGGGCTGGGTCAAGACCCTGGTGTTCATCGTGCTGGCTCCCCTGCTGGGCCTCACCCTCGCCCTGCTGCTCACCGTGACGCTCTCCTGGGCCCTGCGCCGCGCCCTTCCGCGACGGGTGGACCGGGTGTTCCGGGTGCTCCAGCTCGTTTCCGCCGCGGCCTACTCGCTGGGCCACGGCACCAACGACGCCCAGAAGACCATGGGGATCATCGTGGCCCTCCTGGTATCGAGCCAGGCGCTGTTCGCCGACTTCCCGATCCGGGCGTTCCACCTCACCACCGCCGACCACGTGCCCACCTGGGTGATCCTGTCGGCCCACGCCGCCATCGGCCTGGGCACGCTCGCGGGGGGATGGCGGATCGTGAAGACCATGGGCCAGCGCATCACCAAGCTCAAGCCCTTCGGCGGGTTCTGCGCCGAGACCAGCGGCGCCCTGACGCTCTATCTCGCCTCGGCCCTCGGAGTTCCGGTCAGCACCACCCACACCATCACCGGCGCCATCGCCGGGGTGGGAGCGGCCCATCGGGTGTCGGCGGTGCGGTGGGGAGTGGCCGGACGGATCGTCTGGGCCTGGATCGCCACCATCCCGGCTTCGGGGTTCATTGCCCTGGTGAGCTACGCGGTGTTGAGCGCGATCCTATAGCTCGCTCCAGATCCACCATCGAGACCCCTTCGACGTAGTCTTTCACCGGGGCGTGGGTCACCCGGGTGAGCTTTTCCACCGCGTCCCGGATGCGCCGGGTCATATCCATGATGTGCCCCACCGCCCGGCGATCCTCCGGGTCGGTGATCCGGCCGCTCCCTTCCAGGAGCTGAGCCTCCGCCAGCTGGGTGGCGAGCGCGTTGTTCACCTCGTGCCGAATGGCGATGGCGAGCTGGGAGATCACCGCCACCCGCTCGCCCTGAATGGCGCGCTCGTAGAACCCGTGAAGCTGCTCCGAGAGCCACCTCACCGAGATGGCGAGGGCGGAATAGGCGACGTAGATCGGGACCGTGACCCGCCAGTCCTCGGGATCGAGGTTCCACGCCACCAGGAACTGAATGGCGGTGAAGAGCACGGTGCCCATGACGAGACCGGCCACCGCTCCCCGCAGGCCATACTGGAGCGAGAGCAGGTAGGCCGGCACCAGGGTCACGAGCCATACCAGATCCCGGTGGGCGACCTCGTCGCTGGGAACGAGCGAGAGGACGACGGGCGGGGCGAGGAAGGCGACGACGCAATAGGAGTACCAGCGTCGCGGCAGCGGCGGCCGATAGGACATGGGCGTGAACCCGAGCAGGGCCACGAGACGATGGCGCATCGGCGCCGCCTCCTCAATCGAGCTTGAGGGTGAGGACCCGCAGCTCCGTCATCTCCTCGATCGCGTAGCGCACGCCCTCCCGCCCCAGCCCCGAGGCCTTGGCGCCGCCGTAGGGGAGGCGATCCACCCGGAATCCCGGGATGTCGTTGCCGTTGACCCCGCCCACATCGAGCTCGGCGTGCAGCCGGAACATGGTGGCGAGATCCCGGGTGAACACGCCGGCCTGGAGCCCGTAGGGCGACGCGTTCACCTGCTCGACCGCGTCGTCGAGCCGCCGGTAGGGCGTGACCGTCACCAGCGGCGCGAAGACCTCCTCGCAATTCACTTTCATTTCTGGCGTGGTGTCGAGCAGCACGGTGGGCTCGACGAACTGCCCCCGGCGCCCGCCCCCCACCGCCACCCGGGCCCCGCCCGCCACCGCCTCGGCGATCCAGCGCTCCACCCGCTCGGCGGCCTCGAGCGAGATCAGCGGCCCCACCTCGGTGCGCTCGTCCAGCACGTCGCCCACCCGCAGGTCGCGCACCCGGGGGAGGAAGAGGTCGAGGAACGGCTGGTAGACCCGCTCGTGCACGAAGATGCGCTGGGTCGAGATGCAGGACTGGCCCGCGTACGTGAACCCGCCCAGCGCGCAACGGCGTGCGGCCCATTCGAGATCGGCATCCGGCTCGATGATCACGCCGGCGTTTCCCCCGAGCTCGAGCAACACCCGCTTCGAGCCCGCCTTGGCCCGAATGGCCCAGCCGGCTTTCGCGCTGCCGGTGAACGAGGTCACCCGCACCCGGGGGTCCTCGATCAGGATCTGGGCCACCTCCACGTGGCAGGGCACCACGTTCACCCCGCCCTCGGGGTATCCCGAGTCGCGCACCAGGTCGGCCAACCGGAGCGTGGTGAGCGGGTCCTGGGGCGGCGGCTTCAGGGTGATGGCCGCCCCGCACGCCATGGCGGGGGCGATCTTGTGGGCCGCGAGCAGGACCGGGAAGTTGAACGGCGTGATCCCCACGACCGGCGAGAGCGGGAAGCGCCGGGTCAGGGCGATGCGCCCCTTTCCCGTGGGGAGCACGTCGGCGGGGAGCACCGCACCCTCGATGCGGGTCGCCTCTTCCGCCGCGTCCCGGAAGACGAAGATCGCCCGGTCCAGCTCCAGACGGGCCTGGGTGATGGGCTTTCCGGCCTCGAGCGCCAGGGTGCGAGCGAACTCCTCCCGGGCGGCCTCGAGGCCGTCGGCCACCCGGCGCAGCGCGGCGGCGCGCTCGTAGGCCGGCAGGTCACGGCAGGCCCGCGTGGCCCGCACGTTGGCATCCAGCGCCGCCCGGACTTCATCGGGCCGGGCCAGGCGATATCCTCCCACTTCACTGCCGTCGTGCGGAGCCCGCACCACGGCCGATTGCGCTTCGGTGGTCTGTTTCATGTCTCCAGCACCTCCAGTACCGCCTGCGCGATCGCGGCGTCCTGTACACCCACGCCGGTCAGGTCGGCTATGGTAATCTCATCCGGCGACTCCCGCCCCGCGAGCCGCCCGGTGGCGAGGTCGGCCAGCTCGGCGGTCACCCGATCGGCCGGCAGCACGCCGGCTCGGATGGCGTGCCCCAGGTTGCCGTATTTGGCGGTCTGCGCCACGCGGTCGGCGACGAGCTTGTCCGCCCTGGCGAGCAACGCCGGCTCGAGCTCCACTTTTTCCGGACTGCCGGTCCCGACCGAGGTGATGTGGGTGCCCTTCGCGACCCAGGCGGCCTTGATGAGCGGCGCGGTGCTGGCCGTGGCGGTGACGATGATCCGGTGGCGGCGCACCTCGGCCTCGAGCGATGCCGCCACCCGGGTCTCGACCACCGGCGCGAGCTCCCGGGCCAGCGCCTCGGCGCGCTCCGCGCCGCGGTTCCAGATCACCAGCCGCTCGATGGGCCGTTCGGCCACGATGGCCCGCGCCGAGAGGCGCGCCACCGCGCCGGCGCCCACCAGCAGGGCCTCGCGGGCCTCCCGCGGCGCCAGGTACTTGAGGGTCAGCGCCACCGCCGCGGCGGTGCGGAGATCGGTCAGGTACCCGTGGTCCTCGAGCAGGTAGGCGGGCGCGCCGGTCTCGGCGTCGAGCAGCAGGAACACCCCGTCGCCCGACGGGAGCCCGCGGGCGCGGTTCCGGGGGAAGCCGGTCGCGACCTTGAGGACGATGTGCCGTGCGCCCGCGAGAAAGGCGCCCTTCACGTGCACCTCGGCCTCGCGGTCCCGGAGCTCCAGCACCATCGGGTCCGGCAGAGCCGCCTGCTCCAGGCCCAGCGCCCGAAACCCCCGCTCCACCGCGGCCACGGCGGCGGCCAGGGAAATCCGGTCCTTGAACGCCTCGAGGGGGACGACCCGCATCAATCCCCGAAGGCGCGGCGCAACCCGCGCTCGGTCTCGGCCAGCGCCTCCTCCAGTGCCGCCAGGTCACCGCCGTACCCGAAGCGGAGGTAACCCGGCGCGCCGAAGTGCTCCCCCGGAACCAGCAGGACGCTGTGCTCGGCCCGCAGCTTCTCCACCAGCTCGAGCCCGCTCACCGCCGGGCGGTAGCGCACGAAGCAGATGGCGCCGGCCTCGGGCGGCCGCCAGGTGAAGCTGCCGCCGAAGCCCTGAAGCCACCGCTCCAGCACCGGATAATTGACGGTGAGGATCCGCCGGGTCCGCTCCAGCACCTTGTCGCGCACCCGAGGCTCCAGCACCAGGCGGGCCAGCAGGTCGGACGGGCCGGTGGGGGCGATGACGGTGTAGTCGTGGCGGGCCCAGACCTCGCCGGCCAGCGCCGGCGGAGCCACGATCCAGCCGATGCGGAGTCCCGGGAGCCCGTAGGCTTTCGACAGGCCGTTCACCACGATCACCCGGTCGCCCGCGCCCCAGAACGAGGGCGTCGTGCGGCCGTCCCGCTCGGCGCCCTGATAGACCTCGTCGGCCAGGAGCCAGGCGCCCACCTCGGCCGCGCGCGTCACGATCAGGCGTCGCGCCTCCTCGGACAGCGTGTGACCCGTGGGGTTGTTGGGATTGGTCACCACCACCAGCTTGGTCCCCGGCGCGATGGCGGTCCGCACCTCCTCGGCGTAGGGATCCCAGCCGTTCTCCTCGCGCAGGTAGAACGCCCGCACCTGGGCACCGAAGCTCTGGGCCAGCCCCGCCGTTTGCATGTAGTTGGGGAGCATCACGGCGACCCTGTCCCCCGGCTCGACCAGTCGCCACAAGACCACGAAGTTGGCCTCGGCCGACCCCACCGTCACCACCACCTGGTCGGGCGAGGCGCCGGGATACAGCGCGGCGATCCGCTGGCGCAGTTCGTCGGTTCCGTTGGACTGCGGGTAGCCCAGGCGCACATCGAGGAGCGGCATGGCCGAAGCACCCGCCAGACCGAGCAGCTCCTGCACCGTGAGCGGGTGGACCCCCGACTCGGACAGGTTGAAGCGCACCCGGTTTTCGTAGGTGCTCTGCCAGCGCTCCATGTCGAAGGGGACGAAGGGCACAGAGCCTCCCTGAGCCGTCAGCCGCGAGCCTCGAGCAGGCCGGCGATGTCCGCCGGCCGCTCGAGCCAGTAATCCGGCTCCAGATCCTCGAGGTGGGCCCGGTCGAACGGCCCCCAGAGCGCGGCGGCGGTTTTCACGCCGGCGGCCCGGCCGCACTCGATGTCGTGCCGCGAATCGCCCACGAACACCGCATCGGCGGCCGGCGCGCCCAGAAGGTCCAGCGCCTTGAGCACCGGTTCGGGATGGGGCTTGGGGTGGGTCACCTCGTCGGCGCCCACCACGGCGTGGAACGTCTGCTCCAGCCCCAGCAGGCGCAGCCCGCGCAGGGCGCCGCTGCGCATCTTGCTGGTCACGAGCCCCAGCCGTTTGCCGGCGGCATCGAGCTGCCGCACGGCGTCCGCCACCCCGTCGTAGGGTCGGACCAGGGTGTCGTGGTGCTCCAGGTTGTAGGCGCGGTAGGTGGCCACCATCGCCTCGATCTCGGCCTGGTCGTCGGTCCAGTGGCGGAACTGCACCCACAGGGGCGTGCCCAGCCCGCGCATCCAGACCTCGTCGGGGGGCTCGATGCCGCGGTGCACCCTCAGGGTATGCCGGTACGACCGGAGAATCAGGTCGATCGAGTCGATGAGCGTACCGTCGAGATCGAACAGCCAGGTGGTGAGGGGCACGCCGGAAATTAACCAGACCGGGGCGGGTGTGACGGCGCTCACGGCTGGGCCGGGCGGGGCCGGCAGGCTATTATGGAAGCGGTTTCCCCGGGAGGATCGACATGCGTCGCGGATACGCCAGGCTCCTGGCCGGGGTGGGGGTGTGCGTGGCCCTCGCCTGCGAGCTGGGCGAAGACGAAAGCGGGGGCGGGCCCGGTCTCGGCCCGGAACAGACCGTCACCCTGTCGAGCACCGACACCCTGGATGGCTGGGTGCGGGACGATGGGAACGGGAGCAGCAGCGGGACCCAACTGATCGTGGGGGACCTGGTGGTCAGCGGCGCGGACCGGGGCTACCGCGGCTTCTACAGCTTCGACCTGAGCGCCATTCCGGCCGGAGCCACCATCACCTCGGCGACCCTGCGCGCCTATCAATTCAACCTCACCGGCAATCCCTACGGCGAGCTGGGCTCGGTGATCGTGGACCACGTGGACTACGGGGCGACCCTGGGCACCCTGGAAGACTACGGCGGGGGGACGCTGGCGGCGAATATCGGGACGCTGTCCACCAACGCCACCTTCGAGTACAAGGCGCTGGCCGTCACGGCCCGGGTGCAGGGCGACCTCACCGCGGGCCGCCCCCGCGCCCAGTTCCGGCTCCGCTTCTCCAACGGGGACGACAGCAACGACAACTCTCCGGACTTCGTGCAGTTCTGCGACGCCGAGTGCTTCGTCCCGGCCAACGTGCCGCAGCTGGTGGTGAAATACCGGGAGCCAGTGCCCTAGCCAGGACCGGGCTCGGGGGGTGCGCCGCCGATGC
>DATLXT010000153.1:0-16907 GCA_035575475.1 Gemmatimonadales bacterium
CAGCACCCCGCCGTGCGCCAGGCTCACCTCGCCGGGCCGAGGGTAGGACCCGCCGCCGATGAGCCCGGCGTCCGAAATCGTGTGATGGGGCGATCGAAACGGCCGCCGGGCGACCAACGACTCTCCGAACGGCAGGACTCCGGCGACCGAGTGGATCTTGGTGGTTTCGAGCGCCTCCTCGAGACTCATCTTGGGCAGGATGGTGGGAAGGCGGCGGGCCAGCATGGTCTTGCCGGAGCCAGGAGGGCCTGGGTGAAATGTAGGAATCAGACACGCGAGAAGGCGCTTGTCGCCCCTTGACAGGTTTCGGAAGCGACGCGGAAAAAAGGGCTCCCGCCAACATCGGAGGGAGTCCTCGTAAAACTGTTCCGACGAGGCCTCGGTCGTTAGGCGATGCCGAGCCCTTGCTTCTTCTGCACGGAGACGATGGCACCCGGCTCGATGTACAGCTCCGGGATCAGGCCCTTCTCGATCGCGTCCTTGACCTCCTTCGCGGTCTTGAACGTGTCGGGGACCTCTGCGTAGGCGTATTGCACCGTCTTGTCCTTCTTGCCTTGGTACTGCACGACCCAACTCGTCGTCGCCATGGTGGGGGCTGCTCCTTTCGAGCGGGGAAGATAGTGCCACCCGAGGTCCAGGACAACCCTATCCGCCCGTCATTACCGCTTCCGTCGCTTCACGCGCTCCGGTTTCGACTGTCGGCCGAGCAAGTCGGGAGTGGTGGCGTATTCTTTCGCTCGCGGTGCGGCCTTGGTGGTGATGTTGACCCCGGCGGTGCGTGGGCAGTCAATCTGTTTTCCCATCCGACAACTCAGCGACCGTGAGTAACTGAATGCGGCGATGCCTGCCCCATGGGGACTCAAAGAACCCGGCACTCGCGGCCTCGGCGCACATCTGTCCGGTCGGCTCCTCAAAGCTGATGAGCACGCCAATCTCGGCCTCTTCCCGCTCGCGCACACCCCGCAGGTCCCGCACGTCGGTCGCCTTGAGTTGCCCGCCCTTTACCGAGAACACGATTTCCTTGCAGTCATCGTCCGGGGCGTACTTGAACCGCAGCCGTCCATCAACGCCCTGGTCGGCTCCCCGCCTTTTCGAGTCCAATGCACGCGCCCCGGCCTGACCCAAGGCCCACGCCTGAAACTGGAACTTGTCTTCGGCAGCGAGTTGCGCCGCCCCATCCAGCGTCGTGGGCTCGCCGACCACCTTGTACGTCGCCGCCCCGCCGTAGCCCGTTTGCAGGCCGTGCTTGATCAGACCAATGGCCAAGTGCGTGATGTCCACGCCGATCCAACAACGGTTGAGTTTTTGCGCCGCTGCGATGGTCGTACCGCAACCGCAAAACGGGTCAAGGACCGTGTCGCCGGGGTTGCTGCTCGTGCCAATGATTCGTTCGAGCAGCGCTTCGGGCTTCTGAGTGGGATACCCGAGGCGCTCCGCCGCCTTGGGTCCGATAGGTGGAATGTCAGTGCACACGTCTTGCAAAGGGACGCCCGGCATCTCATCTGCAAACTGCATGATGCGCGGGAAGCCGGTGCGCCCGTGAATCAGATTCCCCTTGCGCGCGAACTCAATGAGGTTGGCTTTCGAGTACGCCCAGTACCGTCCTTCGTAGGGCCGGACGCCGCGATACTCCAGTCGGGACGGGGCATCTTGGACGCAGCGTCAACCGGCCGTCAACAGCCGGGCTCTGCGCGCTGTTGGAGTTGCGCCAGGGCGGTTGTAACTTTCGATGCAGACCGGAATCACCGAAAGGAGCATTCCAACTATGCGGGTCTGCACTTGTGCGGCGTGTGTCGCCACCGCCGCTTCGCTCGTTCTGCCGCCGACGGATCATCGCAGTCACGATCCGCACACCCACACGCCGTCCCCCACCGAACAGGTCCCGACCTTCGGCAACGTTACGGTCGCGAGCAGCACCAGCACCGCCCTCGCCGCGCGTGTCGTGCTTCGGTCCTGGACGACCACGCCGGAGGGCCTCCATGTATTTCGTCTTCGCTGACGACTCACGCCAACGCCGTCCCACCCGTCTGCACATGCGCCCGTTCGTGTCGATTGGGGGCGTGCACGTCCTGGACACCGCCTTCCGTCCGCTCAACCTCGCCCTGGAACGACTCTGTCGGCAGACCGGCTTCCCGCTCGGGGAGGAGTTCAAGTGGTCGCCGCGCCGGGGCACGTGGATGCATGACAACCTGCGGGACGAAGGGCGGCGCGACTTCTTTCTCAGCGTCCTGACCGTCGCCGCCGAACACAACGTCCAGGTCACGGTCGTGATCGCCGACTCCAGCAATGCATTCGCTTGCTCGAGTAGCAGGACCCACGAGCAGGACGTGACCACCATGTTCCTGGAGCGCACGAACAACGCGCTGCGCTCGGCCAACGACCTCGGCATCGTGTTCGTAGACCGGCCCGGTGGAAGCCGCGCAGCGGAGGAACGCTTCGTCGCTGAGTGCTTGGAGACGATCACGACGGGGACGACATACGCGAGCATGGAGCGCATCCTGACCGTCGCCACGGCCACGAGTCACCAGGCCCGCATCATGCAGCTCGCTGACGTGGTGACCGCCTGCGTGAGCGCTCGCGTGGCGGGGGAACACACCTTCTCGCCTGTCGTCTTCGAGAAGGTGAAGCCGCTGTTTCGGCGGGACGGTGAGCGCATCGGCGGAGTCGGGCTCAAGATTCATCCCGACCTGCGATACGCGAACCTGTACCACTGGCTCCTGGGCGACAACGTGATCTTTAAGGGCTGGAACGGCTGGCCGCTGCCGCGCGACCAGATGTTGTACGCTGAGAACGCCGGGGAAGCCGCCTAGCAGGACTCGACCCGCGTTGGGGAACAAGAGAAAGGCCGCTCGGTCGTGTGGACCGGAGCGGCCTTTCTCCATCAACCCGAGCGGGGACTAGGCCGCTCGGTTCCTAGGCGGCGGCAGCTTGAAGCGCAGGACCACAGTAGGGTTACCCTGGTGGGCCGGGGTAGTCCCAGCAAGTTGACTCCCGACCGCCGGTGACATGAAGCTGCTGAGTCGTGCGGTGGCGCGCCTGCTTGAATGGCTACGTACCCTGCGCCGGTACCGTCGCTACGATCGCCTCGGCCAGGAGTACCACAGCCACGGCGACGAGGGTCCCCCGATCTACCGCACGAGCTGATTGGAACTGATCGGCAGGACAGCCCTCGGCGATACGACCGCCCAGGGCTGTCTGTAAGTCGGCAAGTTCTACTTGGGAACGCTGAAGATCGCGAGTCGCCTGCGACCAAGGTTGATTGTGTGAAGCAACGTGCCCACGAACACGCGCTTCCGCCCGTGCGCGGTCACAAGCCTCCATCCCTTGCCCTTCGTCATCCTCTCACCCCTGCGCGCCCTCTGCCCTTTGATAGTGATGTCGCTAGCCATCCGAGTCCCCCTCGTTGGTTGTGTAAAAGGGGGGGCGAACTACGCCCCCCAAGTACGACCGCGTGTGCCCTTCATCACTTCAGCACGTCGGCGACGATCGCGGCGACGATCTCATTATGCGCCGGCGAGAACCGGAACCCGCCATCCGCAGCCGGTACCGTCCAAAGCTTCAATCCCGGGACTGACTCCACCCACGCACGGTCAAACCGCTTCTTCGTGATGTAGTCGCGCAGCTGGTCCGCCTTCCACGACCGCCGCTTCTTGCCGGCCAGATGGACCTTGTACCAAGCCTTGGCCAGTGCCTTGAGCACCGGCACCTCGCGCAAGAGCGTTCCCTCCCGATTCCACTCAGGTGCGCTGAGCACGGTGGACCAGAACTCCTTCGCCTTCGGGATGCTCAGCTCACTCGCGTTGTAGGGCGCGTTCCTGATCGTCGTCTTGTTCAGGCACAGGAGCCCGTTGATCGTGGCCAGTTGCCGCAGGTCGAACAACGACTGCTCGCCGTTCTGCTGCAGCCTCGGAATCAGCCAGTCCTTGGCGAACTGGTTGATCGGGTTCGCCTGATCGAAAGTCAGGTTCAAGTCCGCCTTCACCGGCTTCACATGGCAGTTATAGTTAGTAAACAACTGCCGGGCCTCATCCACGTTGAGCCCGATGTGGGCCTCGTACGAGATCAGCGTCGCCGAACGGAACGTCTCGTGAACCGCAGTCCAGGCGTCCGTCTCCTCCGCGGTGAGCGGGGCGTCCACGGCGGGATAGATTCTGGACTTACGGGGCGTCCGGCGATTCGCGATCGTGTCGTTCAAGAAGTCCCGCACGCGACGCGCAGCCTCGCGACGGTGCTGACCGTCGGCGACGATGAACAACTTCCCGGCCGGGAGGAAGAGCCGATGCGCCACGACCTCCCGCGTGGCCTCTTCTTTCACTTCGGTCACGAGGGGCGTCCCTGGATACACGAGAGTCACCTGGGGCAAGCCGAAGTGCTTGCCTCCGCCGATGCGCTGCTGGATGCGGTTCAGGGCCATCCGCACCGTCTCGGGATAGCCCTCCTCCTTCTCAACCCTGTGGATCGTCGCGGCCACGAGGCCCTGGAGCATAAAGGTCGCGAGCCCGTTGGCGTGATTCTCGATGATCTCCCGCTGCGTAACGATGTCCAGCGTTTCGCCAGCCTCCCCGGCCCAGCGCCGGTTGTGAACCACCGTGAGATCGGCGAATTCCTCCAGCGTCATGCGGCCTGTGAAAGTCGGTCGCCCTTGATTGAGCTCGAGGTACCCGAGGAGCTTGACGCCGCGCTCACGCTTGGAACGGATGAGCTCCTCCACTGACGACGTTGGAGCCGTGTCGTGCTCGACCTGTGCCTGTATCCCCGTCATGACAATGCCTCCAGTCCCAGTTGATACGATGTGACACCCTGGCGATAATAAAATAGCTGCCAGGACGTGAAAGGCAAGTAGCCAGGGTGGTATAACTTATATGCCGGGATATTAGCGACATATCTCCAGGCGCGCCACCACGTTAGCTCTGCCGATCGGTCTGCATTAGTTAGCGCAGGGTTGGCGCCCCACTCGAACCGCGAATTCCACCAGCACCTCGGCCGTCCGGACGAACTGCTCCAGTCGTCTAGCGGCTGCCCGTTCGTCCAGGGGGCCGTTCACACCCGCGGCGAGAAACGCCTGGATCGCCGGGAGGGCATGATCGAGCGGAATCAGCCAGAGCGGCGCCACTCCTTAAACTGGCGTCCCGCGGTCAACCGAACGTCAACACGGTGCGCCCGGCACAGCGTAGATTAAGCTCATCCTGGGACGGGAAGTCGCCCGGCCACTAAACCGAGGAGACCGACGCCTCCTATGACGCTGCCCCTGTTCAAGGCTCCCAAGATCGTTTCGAAGTTCTCAGCCTCCGCGGAGGTCGTTCTCCATTGTGGAGATACCGCACGCTTCGTCGTGAGCATCCCTGACGAGGCGGTCATGCTGGTCATCACTTCACCCCCGTACAATCTCGGGAAGGAGTACGAGACACCGGAGTCGATCGAGACCTACTTGAACAAGCAGGAGGCCGTCATCCGGGAGCTCGTGCGAGTTCTCAGCCCCAGAGGCAGTCTCTGTTGGCAGGTAGGCAACTATGTTCAGGAGGGAGAAGTCTTTCCGCTCGACATCTACTACTACGACATCTTCAAGCGCCAGGGTCTCCAACTTCGCAACCGGATAATCTGGCACTTCGAGCACGGCCTCCACGCATCGCGCCGATTCTCAGGCCGTTACGAGACCCTTCTGTGGTTCACCAAGAGCAGGGATTACGTGTTCAACCTCGATTCGGTGCGCGTGCCGGCGAAGTATCCGGGCAAGACCAACTACAAGCCCGGGCCGAACTACGGAAAGCCAACTGGCAACCCGCTCGGGAAGAACCCCGGCGACCGATGGGCCTTCGTGGCGCAGGAATGGGACAAGGAACTGTGGGACATCCCCAACGTGAAGTCCAACCACCCCGAAAAGACTGTTCACCCGTGCCAGTTTCCGATCGAACTGGTCGAGCGCTGCGTCCTGGCCCTAACGAATCCGAGCGATTGGGTGTTCGACCCGTACGCGGGAGTAGGCTCCGCGCTAATCGCGGCCCTGCGTCATGGCCGGCGTGCGGCAGGGAGTGAAAAAGAAGGGGCATACGTGAGAATCGCCAAGCGGCGGATCGAGGACTTCTACGCTGGCGCGCTCAAGATCCGACCTTTGGGTAGGCCCGTCTGGCAGCCCACAGGGAGGGAAAAGGTGTCCCAGGCGCCCGAGGAGTGGGAGCACCGTCGCGGGAACCCCGAATGAGGATCGTTGGCGAGTACTCGTTCAAAGGCGGCCAACGGTTCATCCAAGTCAAGTACCCGACGTTACTGCAAGAGGTGGAGGAGGTAGTTGGACTGGTCGCAGCCGCTGCCTACAAGACGAAGTCCAGCCGGGAGAAGACCATGCCGGGTCGGATGCTCTACAACCCGGCCGAGCTCAACGACGCCTTCAAAAAGCAACTCACCAAGCGGAGCTGGCGCACCGTTCGCGTGCCCTGTGACTACCCGACCAACTACTACCGGGAAGGCTACAGGAAACCAAAGGGCCTGAATCGCGGGGCCTTCCGTGAGATGGATTTCGTGAAGGAGCACCTCGGGCTTGAGGTGCAGTTCGGGAAGTACGCGTTCATGGTTTACAACGTCTGCGCCAAGATGACCATCTTCAATCGGTTGGGCATAATCGACGCCGGAATGGAGATCGTCCCCGTAAAGGAATTTGCGGACGAGATGAGCACGGGCGTTTCCTACTTCGAGCAGTTCGTGTGGGACCTGGAGCATCGCGGCGTCGCCGACATCGACATTCCGGTTCTCGTGTACGGGATTAGCGCCTAGTCCTCGTGTCCCCGCCACGGGACTGCAGGGGTGGGAGCTCGAAGCTAACAGCTTGAAGATGGCAGCGTAGAGCGTATATTCGGGGGCGCACAGGGCCGACCGGCCCGCTCCTCGCTGACCGCGGGGGACGGGCCCGTTGTCGTTTCCACCCACGGAGGGTCGTATGGAGATGACCGTCCCCCCGTCCCCCGGTCGCAAGCGGATCGGTCTCAAGCCCGTCAGGAACGGCCGACGACGCGAAGGGAAAGCTCGCCGAGATCCGTCGCGAGACGGATCGCCTGACGGCCGAGCTCGAGCGGCTGCGCTTCGCACACCGCCAGACGAACGTGCTCGAGGCCGAGCGGCGCCGGCTTGCCCAACTCGCCCGCGACTTCCCGGGCCTCGCCAAGCGGCTGCACGGGCTCGAACTCCGCGAGCTCCTGCGCCCCTGGCTGCACGACGCGCAGGTGGACCTCGCCCGGCGACGCCTCACGCTCTGCATCAACCGCGTGCCCGCTGCGGGTCTTTTTGTGGTGTCGTCCACGCAGCCGGGGCCAGGTTGACCGTGATCCGCTTGAGGGGAAACGTGAAGCCGGTGTTGGCGAGCGCCGCATAGACGCGCTCCCGGCTCTCCTTCACCGCGCCCTGCGCGAGGCCCACGGTCGCGAAGGTGGGGAGCCCGTTCGCGATGTCGGTCTCCACCTCCACGAGATACCCGTCAATCCCCAGCACGGCGGCGGAGCGCACCCGGGCCAACATGCCCGGACGATGACGCCCCGCGACGCCCGCCCGGTAGGCAAAAACCCGCCGCGAGGGGCCGGATATTGCGGGCGGCTAGACCGGCGGCCGGGCTTCGCGGGTGGCCGGGAGGCCCTCCCCGCTGCGCTGGGGCGGAATCGGCAGCGTCACGGTGACCGTGGTCCCCGCGCCCACCACCGACTCGATCCGCACGTGACCGCCGAACATCTGCTGGGTCACATCCCGCACCACCGTCAGGCCCATCCCGGCACCCGAGCCGAAGCCCTTGGTGGTGAAACCGGGCTCGAACACCCGCGTGAGGTACTCGGCCGGAATCCCGATCCCCTCATCCCGCACCCGCAGGCGCAAGGTGCCGCGGTGCTGCTCCAGCTCCACCCGAATCGGCGCTGCGCGCCCGGCCGACGCGTCACCGGCGTTGCGGATCAGGTTGGTGAGCACCTGGAACAGCCCGTTGGGATCGCCGTGGAGGTAGATCTCGTCCACCGTGCTGACCAGCTCGAGCCCCACCCCCTTGCGCCGCAGGAGCGGGGTCTCCAGCCGGACGCAGGAGCGCACCACCCTGACCGCGTCGAATCGCTCGTGCCGGGCCAGCGCCCCCCGCGCCCGGTCCTGCACCGCCCGGAGAAAGGCGGTGGCACGATCCAGGGCTTCTTCCACCGCCGCGAGGTCCGCCAGGAGCTGAGCCCGGACCCCCGGCTCGAGCCCCGCCGCCGCCCGCAGCGTGTCGAGACTCAGTTCGAGCGTCACCGCGGCCGCGGCCAGCGGATTCCCGACCTCGTGCGCGATCACGCCCGGCTCCCGCGCCAGCTCCTCCAACCCCGGAGCCGAGGGCCGGAGCGGGCCCGCGGCGGGCTCGCCCGAGGCCCGGAGCAGCGCGCCCAGGCCCAGCCCCGTGAGCTCGAGGGTGATCCGTTCCCGGCTCCGCCGCTCCACCCCGTCGGGCGGCGGCGCCGCCGGCTCGGCGCGCACCGGAGCCACACACCAGGCCCCGCCGCCGTTCAACCGGCACCCCACCCACCGGCTCCCCTCGATGATCGGCACCCCCCAGCGCCGCAGGGTGCGGTCCAGGTCGAGATTGGTCGCGTGGTGCGGCGGCTCGGCCACACTGGTGACCTCGGGCGCCACCTCCGCCCGCTCGGACACCCGCCACATCGTCACAATGCGGCCCTCCAGCGCCACGCTGGCCTGCCGCAACACCTCCCGCCGCCGATCGAACCCGGTCACGGGCGCTCCGCGCAAACAAGGGTTGCACAATCTTGTAACCCCGCTCCACCCGGACAATAGGGCGTTTTTGCGGCACCGAGGGGTCGAGATGCGACATTGGACGCCGGGACGGACGCTACCGAGGTCCTGGGCGCCGAGGCTCCTCAACGCAGGCCGATCGAGACGCCCACCTGGAACACCCGCATCCGGACCGGCGTCTCCACCCGCTCGACCGAGTAACTGCCGTCGCCGTGGTCGGTGATCCCGCCCGCCGGGACGTAGCGCACCCGGGCGTGCCGCACGTCGCGCACCCCCAGGTCCAGCGCCACCGGCCGGCGGCGGGAGATCACGATCAGCAGACCGGTACCGAGCTGGGTCGTGGTGGTGAACCGGCCGTTGAGAAAGAAGGTGTCGCCATCGTAGCAGCCGCAATAACCGTCTTCGGTGAGCGCGGTCCAGAAGAACGAGCCGCCCAGGGTGGCGAACCCGTAGGCCCGCAGGCGCCCGTGGCCCAACGTCAACTGCGGGCCCAGGCCCAGCGAGCCGACCGAGGAACTGGTGGTGACGCCGTACCCGCGATAGTCGGAGTCGTACTGGAGGTAACCGCCGTCCAGGCGCAACCCCAACCCGGCTCCCCCGAACAGCAGGAACCCGGTGAGGCCGGCGGACCAGTCGCCGGTGTGGCGGAACTCCCCGAGCGGCTGGGCCACCACCACATGCAGCCCACCGTACCCCTCGGGGCGCACCTCGCGCAGGCCGCGGCCCTGGGCCGCCAGGGTCGCCGCCTGAATCGTCAGCACTGCCACCGCCGGAGCCAGTCGCCGCATGAATCCTCCCGGATCGGGGATGACCGCGGTGGCGGAGGGGCAACGCCCGTGCCAAGCTTGGCGCGCACCGCCAGCCGCGGCGGCTGGCCTCAAAAGGGGACAAGGGGAGGTCGGGCAGGGCGCAGATCAGCTACGACGACTTCGCGAAGGTGGATATTCGCGTGGGCCGGGTCATCGAGGCGGAGCCCTTCCCCGAGGCGCGCAAGCCCGACGTGGTGCTGGTGGGGCCTGACCGCGAGGTCCCGCCGGGGTCGAGGATCGCCTAGCGCGTCAGCGCGCGCCCAGCAGGAACTCGCGCAGGCGCGCCACCGCCGGCGTGAGCGGGGCGCCCGCGCGGCGGATCAGCAGGAGGTCGCGCACCCAACGCCGGCCCGCCACGCGGAGCGGAACCACGCGCCGGTCGCCCGGCCGCAGGGCGTGACGGGAGACGACGGCCAAGCCCAGTCCCGCCGCCACCGCCTCGCGGATCGCCTCCGTGCTCCCCAGTTCCATCACGGGAACCAGGGTGAGCCCGTGCTGCGCCAGGTATCGCTCGGCGACCGCCCGGGTGCTCGACCCCTGCTCCCGCGCGATGTAGGGCTCCCCGGCGAGCGCGGCGGGCGCCACCGTGCGGCGCCGCGCCAGCCGGTGCCGGCGCCGGACGATCACCACCAGTTCGTCGGTCACCCAGCGCTCCGCCAGGAGACCGGGCGGAGTCGGGGCCTCCCCGGTCACCCCGAGCTCGATATCCCCGCCCGCCACCCACTGCTCGATGTCGCGGGTGTCGCCGATCCGCAGGGTGACGGCCAGGCCGGGGTGGGCCTGCCGGAACCGCCCCAGCAGGGGAGGCAGGAGATAGGTGCCGGGCGTAGTGCTGGCCCCGATGGCGACGGACCCGGCGCGCAGCCCCCGCAAGTCCTCGGCCGCCCGCTGGGCCCCCCGGAGGAGCCCGATGACCTGGCGGGCGAAGGGTTCGAGCAGGCGCGCCGCCGCCGTGGGCCGCACCCCGCGGCCGGCCCGCTCGAAGAGCGGCAGGCCGAAGTGCTGGCCCAGCCCGCGCAGGTGCTCCGAGACCGCCGGCTGGCTCAGGTGGCGCGCCCGGGCCGCGCGGCCGACGCCCCCGGCCTCGAGGACCGCGAGAAAGAGTTCCAGGCGGTGCAGGGTGAGGCCGGGTTTCACCATAGGCGATTATAGATGGATTCCATAAACTGCCCTTATTTGTCCTATGGCGCAATCCGGGGCAAGTTGGAGCTACCAACCGTCCCACGGAGGTGTCCCGTGTTCCGCGCTCTCGCCGTCGCCGTCCTCACCGCCGGGCTGGTGCCGGTGGCCCTGGTGGCCCAGGCCACGCCCCCCGCCCCGGCCAACCCGGTGATCGTGGCTCACGCCGCGGAGCTGGCCTGGGCTCCCGCCCCGCCGTCGCTCCCGCCTGGCGCCCAGTTCGTCCTGCTCGAGGGCAACCCCGCCGAAGCGGTGCCCCTCACGTTCCGGCTCAAGTTCCCCCCCAACTACCGGGTGCCGCCGCACTGGCACTCGGTGATCGAGCACGTCACGGTCCTGGCCGGCACGCTGCACGTCGGGATGGGCGATCAGGCCACCTACACCGGCGGTACCGCGCTCAGCGCGGGCAGCTTCGCCGTGATGCCGGCCAAGATGGTGCATTTCGCCTGGACCGGGCCGGATGGGGCGACCTTCCAGCTGCACAGCATCGGTCCCTGGAGCATCACCTACGTGAATCCCGCCGACGATCCCCGTAACCCCAAGCCGGCAGGCGGACGGTGACGGACGCGGCGCTCGAGCACGCCGAGGGGCAGGCGCCCCTCGAGGCCGTGATCAAGGGGGAAGTGCTCCGGATGTATCAGGAGGTGGCGGACCATCCGGAGGAGGAGTTTCACTTCTTCCACGGGCGAGCGGCCGCCGAGATGCTGGGATACGGCCGCGGCTGGCTGGACCGGGCGCCCGCCGGCGCGGTCGCCTCCTTCGCCGGGGTCGGGAACCCCCACCTGCGCAGCCGGCTCCAGCCCGGGGAGACCGTGCTGGACCTGGGCAGCGGCGCCGGGCTCGACAGCATCATCGCCGGCTGGCAGGTGGGGCCCGGGGGCCGGGTGATCGGCGTGGACCTCAACCCGCGCATGTGCGCCAAGGCGGAGGCCCACGCCGCGCTGGTCGGCGGGAAGGTCGAGTGCCGCCAGGGGACCATGGAGGACATTCCCCTCCCCGAGGCGAGCGTGGACGTGGTGATCTCGAACGGCGTGATCAACCTGTCGTTTCGCAAGCGGCGCGTGATCCGCGAGATCTTCCGCGTGTTGCGGCCCGGCGGGCGGGTCTCGATCGCCGACATCGTGAGCGCCAAGCAGCTCTCGCAGTCCATCGTCAACGACCCCAAGCTCTGGGCCAGCTGAATCGGCGGCGCTCTCCCGGAGGGAGAGATGTTCGCGCTGCTCGAAGACGCCGGGTTCAAGCGGGTGCGGTCGGCCGTGGTCGGGGGGTTCCGGTTCCGCCAGCCATCCACCCAGGACGCGGCCGAGGCCTACGGGGTCAAGGCGGTGCTGTTCACGGCCCAGAAACCCGCCGCGGCATGAAGACGCTGGTGGTGCTGAACGATCCCCCCTACGGCTCGGAGCGCAGCTACAACGGCCTGCGGCTCGCCGGCGCCCTGGCCCGGCGCGACGGGCAGGAGGTGCGGGTGTTTCTCATGGGCGACGCCGCCGCCTGCGGCAAGGCCGGCCAGAAAGTGCCGCAGGGCTGGTACAACCTGGAGCGGATGCTCGAGGTGGTGGCGCAGGCGGGCGGCTCGGTGGGCGTCTGCGGGAGCTGCATGGATGCGCGCGGCATCAGGGAGACCGAGCTGGCCCAGGGCGCCCGCCGCAGCACCCTGGAGGAGCTGACCGACTGGCACCTCTGGGCCGACCAGGTATTGGTGTTCTGAGGCTGCGGCTCAGACCCGCGCCCCCGCCCGCGCCCCCGCCCCCGCTCCCGCCCCGAAGCGGGTCTCGACGTAGTCCTCGAGAATCCGGATGAACTCGGCGACGATACCGTCGCCCTTGAGGGTGACCTTGAGCCGGCCGTCCACGTAGACGGGGGCCTTGGGCTCCTCGAAGGTGCCCGGGAGCGAGATCCCGATGTCGGCGTGCTTGGACTCGCCGGGCCCGTTCACCACGCACCCCATCACCGCCACCCGCAGCGCTTCCGACCCGGGATACCGTTCCTTCCAGACCGGCCGCTGGGCCACGACATAGGCCTGGATCTGGTCGGCCATCTCCTGGAAGAACGTGGACGTGGTGCGCCCGCACCCGGGGCACGCGCTTACCTGGGGGATGAAGCTGCGAAGCCCCAGCGACTGGAGGACCTGCTGGGCCACCTGCACTTCCTCGGTGCGATCGCCGCCCGGGCGGGGGGTCAGCGACACCCGGATGGTGTCGCCGATGCCGTCCCTGAGCAGGAGCGCGAGCCCCGCCGTGCTCGCCACGATCCCCTTCACTCCCATCCCGGCCTCGGTGAGTCCCAGGTGCAGGGGGTAATCGCACCGCTCGGCGAGGCGCCGATAGACCGTCACCAGGTCGGTCACGCCGGACACCTTGGCCGAGAGGATGATGCGGTCGTGCGGGAGCCCGCACTCTTCCGCCAGTTCCGCCGAGCGGAGGGCCGAGGCGACCATGGCCTCGAGGGTCACCCCGCGCGCGTCCCGGGGTTCCGCCGAGCGCGCGTTGGCGTCCATCATCTCGGTGAGGAGCTGCTGATCGAGGCTCCCCCAGTTCACCCCGATCCGCACCGGCTTCCCGTGCGCGAGGGCTACCTCGATGATCTGCCGGAAGTGCTCGTCCCGGCGCCGGGCGCCCACGTTGCCGGGGTTGATCCGGTACTTGGCGAGCGCCCGGGCGCAGGCGGGGTGGCGGGTGAGCAGGAGGTGGCCGTTGTAGTGGAAGTCGCCGATGACCGGGACCTCCACCTGGGCCACGATGGCGGGCACGGCCCGGGCCGCGTCGTCGTGGTTGACCGTGACCCGGACCAGCTCGCTCCCGGCGGCGTGGAGCGCGCGGATCTGGGCCACCGTGGCGTCCACGTCGGCGGTGTCGGTGTTCGTCATGGATTGGACCACGATCGGGTGGGGGTTGCCCACCTTCACGCCGCCCACGTCGACGACCACGGTCCGTCTGCGCTGGCCCATCACGGCTTCAATATAAGGACGGGAGCGCCGCGGCACCCGGCCTTTCGGTCCCTAGAAGACCCGCTCCTGCACGATCAACCGCATGTCGAACGCGGTGACGCGCACCCGGCCGTCCAGCACCGCGGCGCCCGGATTGGTCACGATGGCGCGCACCCCGACAAAGAGCGTGGGCTGGACGAACATGTCCTTCAGGGGCCCGGTGACGTCCACCGTGAAGGGCACGGCGGTGGTGGCGTTGCCGGGGCCGGCCTGGCCGCTGACCGAAATGGCCGGGGTCCCGCTGAACACGTTGGCTTTGACCGTGTCGAAGAACACCAGAAAGCCGATGGTGCCCGGACCTCCGGTGTTGTTCTCGTAGGCCACCGTCCCGGTAAAGCGCAGGGAGTCCACGCCCGAGTCCTGGAGCCCGCCCAGGAGCGTGAGCTCCAGCGTGTCGCTGGTCACCGTGTCGCTCAGGCCCGGTGGCACCGTGTAGTGCAGGGTGTCGTCCCGACCCGCCAGGAAGAAGCTGTACAGGTCCACGTTGAAGATGGCCCGCCCCTCGCCGCAGGCCGCGGCCACGGTCGCGGCCGCGCCGACCACGAGACCGAATCGCAGAATCCGCCGCATGGAACCCTCTCTCTGACCGCAGACGCCCGGCACCGCCGCCGCCTCTTCAGCTAGTAAATGGAAATCGACGTCGCCATGGTGATGCCGCGCTCGTCGGAGAACGAGTTGCTGTGGGTCCAGAACCCGACGTCCAGGCTGACCGACCCGAGGTAGAGTCCCGCGCCCCAGCCCAGCTGGAGCTTCTTGCGCTGGTCGCGCGCCACCCCGCCCCGCAGGGCCACCAGGCCGACCCGCTGCTCGCCGCCGACGTGAATCGTGGTCCGGCGGCCGTTGTAGAGCACGTTCCCGCCCACCGTGGTGCCGGTTCCGAGGGCCAGGGAGACGTTCGCGATGTAGGACACCGGGATTTCGGTGGTGGACTCCACGTGATTCGCCACCAGGGCGGACACCACCGAGTCTCCCGCCGCGTCCCAGTACACCGTGTCCACCCGGGTGTCGGACCAGGTGAGCTTCGCGCCGATGTCGTTGATCCCGAACCCGAACTCCACGGCCCCCGAGGCGTACACCACGCCCACGTCGCCGCCCACGCCCTTGCCCAGCGAGTTCCCGAAGCGGGAGTAGCGGACCAGCGCGTCCACCGCCTCGACCGGGCCGGGCGAGCCGAAGATGGTGTCCCCGGTGACGAACCCGGCGCTGCCGTCGGCGTGTCCGTAGGCCGCCCCCAGGTAGTAGCGCAGGGCCGCGCCGAGGTAGATGCCGCGGGCGGTGTCGCCCCACACGCGCCCTGCATACCCCACGAAGGGCGCGAAGCCGGTCTGCGCCGTGGCGTCGGTGAGGAGGTTGTAGAGCGTGTTGGGCTGGACCGGCTGCGCGTCCTTCAGCACGGCGCGCAGGCTGTCGTCCAGCCGGAACCCCACATCATGGTGCATCCACCCCATGACCCCGACCCGCACGCCCCGGAACTCGTAGCCCAGGTCCAGCACCCGGCTGTTCCCCCCGAAGCCGAACTGATCGGACGGAACCAGCACCCGGGCCTCGCCCAGATCGATGATCAGCTCGTTCTTGCCGATGGTGAACTCCACATCGTTGGTCGGCGTCGGCGCGGCCTTCACTTCCAGAAACAGCGGCGGGTGGAGGAGCAGGTTTGCCAGCTCGATGGGGTTGAACGCGGCCGAGTCGGGGTGGAACAAGGGGTCGTCGCCCAGTTGCGAAATCGGATGGTCGCGGAAGAACTGGATGAGCCCGAGGGGGACGGGGATGGTCACTTTGGCCCGCCGCTCCCCCGGACGGGGGGGAACCGCCCGGTAGGCGGCGTTGTAGCGCGGCAGGTCGCCGGCACGGTGCAGGCTCAACCCGCCCATCCCGATTCGCCGCGCATCCACCGACAGGAACTGAGCCTCGCCGCGGACGGAGACACCCGCGAGCCCGAGCACCAGGAGCAACAGGGCCAGACGATAGCGCACAAGGCACCTCGGACGTGCGTGAGCGGCGCCGGCCGACCGGGGCCGCCGGCACCGGGACCGTCTAGGATGGCACGACGCGGCCCGCTCCGGCGTGAGCCCCGTCACCGGGCCCCGGCGCCGGGCCCAAAGGTAATGACCACGGTGGTCCCGCGCCCCTCCCGGCTCTCCAGCCGAATGGTGGCGCCCCAGCTTTCGACCAGGCGCCGGGCGATGGCCAGGCCCAGCCCCGAGCCGCTGCTGGTGGTGGAGAACGTGGGCTCGAAGACGCGGGGGACGAGCTCGGCCGGGATCCCGCGCCCGTCGTCCTCCACGACGAGCTGCCGGCCCCGCTCGGCCACCCGCACCACCACCCGCCGGGCCTCCGCCTGCCGGGCGTTCTCCAGCAGGTTGACCAGCACCTCCTTGAGCTCGGCCTGCCGGGCGGGGACCGCGGGTCCCGCTGCTCCCGCGACCTCGAAGCGGGGGCCCGTGGCACGCGAGGTTCCGGTGCCGCCCAGCGCGTAGAGCTGCACCACCTCCTGGACCGTGCGATACACGTCCACCGCTTCCAGCGGCGCGTCTTCGGCGACGGGCGCACCGAACCGCGAGAACGCCCGGGCGATGGCATCCAGCCGGTCGATCTCCGCCAGAATCCGCGCGGTGGTCTCTTCGAAGGCCGCCTCGAAGCCCGGCGTCCGACGGGCCCGCTGGAGATGCTGGACGCCCAGGCGAATCGGGGTGAGCGGGTTCTTGATCTCGTGCGCCACCTGACGCGCCATCTCGCCCCAGGCCAGCACCCGCGCCGCGCGGGTGATCTCGGTGGCGTCGTCCAGCGCCACCACGCACCCCGCGGCCCCCAGCCCCGCGATCTGCACCCGCATCTGACGCCCGCCGATCTCGAACTCGCGTTCCACGATCTGTTCGGCCGTCCCCGGGGAGCGCCGCAGAAACGCCCCCACCACCTCCCACACCGGCGCCCACTGGGCCGGCGCCGCCGCCGAGAGCCAGGTGCCCTCCGGGAGCTTGATGCCCAGGAGCGCCTCGGCACGCGGATTGGCCATGGTCACCCGCAGGTCGGGATCCACCGCCACCACCCCCGTCGCCACGCTGGCCAGCACCTGGACGGTCCGGCGGCGCGCGGCCTCGAGCGCCTCCCGGCTCTCGCGCACGTCCGCCTCCATGCGGGCGAACGCCGTGAAGACCGGCGCGAACTCCTGCGGCGCGTCGGCCCGG
>DATLXT010000154.1:0-2425 GCA_035575475.1 Gemmatimonadales bacterium
CACCGTCCCGTCCGGCGCCACCGCCGGCAAGTCCACCTGCCAGGTGGTGGGCAATGTTCCGGCGAGCCGCTTGAGCGCGAGATCCACGATCCACACCGAGTCTCCGGCCGCCGGGCGGGCCAGAAGCCAGCGTCCCAGCGGGTCGAGACGGATGGTCGCCGCCTCGCCCGGCAGCGCAATCCCATCGAGCTCCTTCCCTTCGAACCGGTCCACCACCGCCAGGCCGGGCCAGTCCCGTCGCGCCACATAGATGCGATGGCCCGAGGGCGAGAAGGCCAGCGCTCGGGGGTGCTCCAGCAGGCGCACGAAGAGCGGGTCGCGGCGCCCCAGGGGGTCGAGCAGGACGATCCCCGAGTCGGCAGCGACCGCCACCAGATCGCCCCACACCGTGGCCGCCACGTCGCCCGTGGCAGGGACTTCGCGCACCGTGGGCGCCTGGGTGGCGCCCGCCGTGATGACCCGGACGAGTTCCTGCCGCACCACCAGCACCAGACGCTGGTTCACCGCGCCGAACAGATCGCTGGGCAGGGTCGCCAGCGGCTGGGGCCAGGCAAAGCGGACTCGGCGGGCCGCCGAGATGACCCGGCGCTGGTCATCCACCACGTAGAGCGTGCCGTCGGGGCCCAGAGTGGCCTGGGCGACCGCGGTGGCCACGGTGTCCAGGCGCCCGCTTTCCAGATCGTAGCCCACCAGCTCGCCGCCGTCGGTTCGGAGATAGAGGAACTCGGCTTCGGGATCCAACCCCACCGCCCGCTCGGCAGGGGGGAGCCGGCCCCGGAGAATGTTCGGGACCTCCCCTAGATCGGGGACCCGGTAGAGCCGCGGAGCCCCCCCGCGGCGGGCCAGGCGGAGGGCCAGTCCGCCGGAGGGTCGAGACCCGGCAACTACTTGTCGGGATTGTTCTTGGGACGACGGGACCGCCGGCGCGCGGGAGTCACACCCCGCGAGCGCCAGGCCCGCGACGAGGAGCAGCGCGCCACGCGTATGCAAGGGCTCTCGGGGTGCAAGATAGGAAGCCGGGCATGCTGATGCAAGTGGTTTCCCCACGCGGAGTTAGAACGTCGGACCCAGGCTCACCGTCCAGTACGCCTTCTTGCCCGGCCGGTTGAGGGGTTGCGAGTAGTCGAACCGGAAGATCAGAAAGCCCAGCAGGTTGGCCCGGATCGAGGCCCCGTAGCTCCGTAGCGGGACCCGGACTTGGAAGAAATCGTCGCCCGGGTCGCGCCGCAGCTTGATGATCGACTTCTCCTCCCAGGCCAGCCCGACGTCGTAGAACAGGGCGCCTTCCACCGGCGGCAGGGGAAGGCCCAGGAAGCCCAGCACCACGTTTCGGGCCAGCGGGAAGCGCAGTTCCAGGTTGGCCACGGCGATCTTCGAGCCGATAAGCTGGTCCACCTCGGCGCAGCCGGTGCGGGTCCGGGTGCCCACGGCCTCGACGCACTCGCTGGTCCGGAAGGACCCGAAGGTGTATCCGCGCAAGAGCTCCGGGTTGCCCAGGAAGACCGGGAAGTCGTTGGCGTCGCGCCCGTAGCGGCCGAACATGAAGGTCCGGAAGGCCAGGGTGAACGGCCGCGCGAACAGGTACTGCCGGTAGTCCACCAGGGCGGCCTGGAACCGCCAGTCGCCGAAGGTGGGCGAGTACTCCAGGCGCCAGCGCGAGCCGGCGAACGGCCCCACGTAGCCGAAGAGCGTCTTGTCGTGCACCAGCGCGACGGAGGGCTGGACGAAGTTGATGGCCGGCCCGCTGATCTCCTGGGGGTTGGTCGAGCCGAGGTAGAAGCCGTTGTCGTCGAAGAAGTCGGAGACTTCGAGTGTCGCGTCGCTGATGTTCACCGCGTTGAGCCCGAACTCCGCGCGCCGGAAGCGGCTGAACGGGTAGTAGGCCTGCCCGAACGCCTGACGGACCACGAACCGCCGGATGCGGGAGGTGAAGACCCATCCCGAGTCGGTCGGCGCCCCCACGAGATCCACGCGCTCGTAGCTCGAGGGCGCGTAGAAGTAGAACGGCTCCTGCGAGCCGCCCACCGCCCAGGCCAGGCGTCGCCGCTGGTTGATGTAAGCGCCCAGCACCTGGGCTTCGGCGAGCCGGCCGTTCACGGCGCCGGCGAAGATCAGGGTGTGGTCGCCCAGGATGTCGGAAAGGGAGACCGCCGTGCCTCCGAAGAAGCCGCGGCCGAAGTTGTCCCGTTGGTAGCCCACGGTCGGTCGGGCCACGTAGTCCGCGCTGTAGCGCACCTTGTAGGGCCGGAAGGCGAAGTCGGTAGTGTCGGGGAGCGCCAGCCGCACCGAGTCGAGCAGCGCCCGCACGGTCACCGGCCCCGTGGTGCTGTCGCCGCCCGGCGCGGGCGGTCCGGGCGGCGCGGCCGAGGCGCGGAAGCCGCGGGAGGAGCGGTAGATCGAGGCGGTGGGGCGGGCCGAGTCGCCG
>DATLXT010000155.1:0-17302 GCA_035575475.1 Gemmatimonadales bacterium
CTCCGCGCCCGGAACCGGCCGTCGAGGGGCCTCCGGGGGCGCCGGAGGGAGGTCCACCCGGAACGCCGCGCCCCCGCCGTCGGCTCGCTCGAAGGCGATGCGGCCGCCGTGCGCTTCGACGATGGAATAGGTGATGGACAGCCCGAGGCCGGTGCCCTGGCCCGGCGCTTTGGTGGTGAAGAACGGCGTGAAAATGTGGGGCGCGATGTCCTCCGGGATGCCGGGGCCGGTGTCGGCCACCCGGAGGTGGATCTGCCCGTCGAACCAGGTCCGCACGTGGATCCGTCGGGGCCGGTCGGGCGGATTGTGGGCCACGGCCTGGGCCGCGTTGGTGAGCAGGTTCAGCGCCACCTGTTGCAGCGCGTGGCGGTCCCCCAAAACGTCGGGCAGATCCGCCGCCAGGTCGCGGCGGATCTCGACGTCCTTGAGCTTGAGGTCATAGCTCATGAGGAGCAGGGTGCGGCGCAGCACGTCGGTCAGGTCCACCCGGGTCGCCTCGGCCGGTCCCTTGCGGGCGAAGGTCAAGAGGTTGCGCACGATCTGCCCGGCTCGCTCGGCCTGTTCGTGGATGACCTGGAGATGGCCCCGGTCCTTGGCGCTCAGCTCCTTCTGCTCGAGCAGGAACTCGGACAGACCCGCGATGGAGGTGAGCGGGTTGTTCAGCTCGTGGGCCACGCCCGAGACCAGCTGGCCCACGGCCGCCAGCTTTTCGCTCTGGATGAGCTGAGCCTCGAGCGCTTGCTGCTCGGTGACGTCCTCTACCAGCACCACCACACTGCGGTCGGGGCTGGGACTGGCGATCGGCTCGGCGACGACCCGCACGGTGCGGTCGAACGCCTGGGCCCGCGCCACCAGCGGCGGCGGGTCCTCGCCCCGGCGGGCCGCCTCGAGCAGGTCCCGGAGGGCGTGAGGCCGCCCCAGGAGCGCGGGGCAGAGGTGGTGTCCCATGACCTGTTCCACCGAGGTGCCCAGGAGCCTCGCCAAGGCCCGATTGGCCCGCCGCACCCGCCCTTGGCTGTCCACCACGGCGATCCCTTCCCGCAGGGCGTCGAAGGCGGTCTCCCACTGCTCCTTGGCTCGCTCGACCATGCCGAAGAAGCGGGCGTTGGCCAGCACCACGGCGGCGTGGGTAGCCACGGTGGAGAGGAGCTTCAGGTGCTCGGTCTCGAACTGCCCGCCCCGGGGTTCCGCCATCACCAGCGCTCCCACCGCCACCCCGTGGGCCCGGAGGGGGACTCCGGCGACGCTGTCCACCGAGAGGTCGTCGGCCACCCGCACGCCTTCGCCCGCCGCGTGCTGCACCAGCTCCAGCCGGTCTCGCGCGGCGCAGCGCGCGGCAAACCCTCCGTCGTCGGCCGGGATGGTGCGTCCCGCGAGGGGGGCCAGAACCCCCTCGGCTGAGGCCACCCGGAGGACGGCCCCGCTCTCGTCCCCTGCCAGAGCCAGCAGGGCGCCCCGGGCGTCGAGAAAGCGCAACACGTAGCGCACGACCTGCTCGGCGATGCGCTCGAGCTGCAGCGATTCCGAGAGGACGTAGGAGAGCTCTTGCAGGGAGAACAGCTCGGAGAGCCGGCGGTTCAGCTCTTCGGCCGTGCGGCGCTGCTGGCGTTGGGCTGTGGCGGCCCGGCGATACAGCACCAGGATGGTGCCCGCCATGACGAGCAGGGCAGTGGCCACGAGCACGGGGACGAGCAGGGACAGAGTGGGATCCACGACCGAACTCTAAGACGCCGGGCAGCGCAGTCCAAACCAGGCGAGCCGATGAGAATGAGTCTCAAAAACTGCTTGACCGCTGGAATTCCGACAAATAGATTCAGCTATCGCTTCTTGAGAACCATTCTCAACTTCCACGCCCCCTTCTGACCCGGAGAGTTGCTCTCGTGTCGCTCCGCACCGCCACCCTGACGGTACTGGTTTCCTGTCTCGCCGCCGGCCTCCCGGCCCAAACCCCGGACACCCTGCGCGACACCACCGCGCGTCGAGTCGCCGAGCTGGAGCGAGAACTCGAGCGGTTGCGCCAGGAAGTGGCGGATCTCGCCGCCCTGGCCGGCGCCCCCCGCCAGCGCCCGGCCCCAGACCAGCGGTATCGGCAAGCGTCGGGCATCGGGTCCCGGCCGTTCCTCTATCGGGGTGCCGGGGCCGCCGTCGGGGGCTATGTGGACCTCGAGTTCGCGCGCGAGTTCGACGCCGACCAGACCCACTTCACGCAGCACCGCCTCATTCCGTTCATCTTCGCCGAGATTTCCGACCGCCTCCACTTCGGCACCGAGATCGAGTTCGAGTACGGGGGCCCCCAGTCGCCCACTCGCGACGGCGAGCTGAAGGTGGAGTTCGCGTCCTTCGATCTGAACCTGGCCCCGGCGCTCAACTTCCGGGCCGGCGCCCTGCTCTCGCCCCTGGGCAAGTTCAACCTGGTCCACGACTCTCCGGTCAACGATCTCACCGACCGTCCGCTCGTGGCCAACCGCATCATCCCGACCACGCTGACCGAGGCCGGCGCGGGCTTCTGGGGACAACTCTTCCCGAGCGAGGCATCGGTGCTGACCTACGAGGTGTACGCGGTCAACGGCTTCAACAACAACCTGCTGGGCTACAGCGTGACGCCGGGCACCGGGGCCATCACCGCCGTGACCAACGTGCGGAATGCCCGGGGCTCGATGCGCCGCGACAACAACCCCGGCAAGAGTCTGGTGGGCCGGGTGGCGTTCTCTCCCGCCCTGGGGATCGAGGTCGGCGCGTCGGGACACACGGGCGCCTACGGCGATGGCGGCGGAGGCCGGCTCACCCTCGCCGCCCTGGACGCGATCATGGCCCGGGGTCGCTGGGAACTGCTGGGGGAGTTCGCGGCCGCGAGCCTCTCGGTGGACCGCGCCAGCGAGCAGGCCCGCGCCCGGCCGCTCTACGTGGCGGCGACCGGTGACACCACGCTGGCCGGCTTCAACGCCGCGTACGCGGCGGTGCGGTACGTGACCGCCCAGCGCGGGGGCTACCTCCAGTTCAATTACCACTTCCTCCAGGGGGCGGTGCGCGGGTTTCCCAATTCCACCTTCACCGCCGTGGTGCGGCTCGATCACCTGGATCTGGACGCCGACCGGGACGGCGATCTCCAGCAGCGCTTGAGTCTGGGCCTGAACTGGCGCCCCATCGAACAGTCGGCGATCAAGGTGGACTACCAGTGGAATTGGACGACCCCGGCCGGTTCGACCACGCCCCAGCCGCCGAGCCATCGGCTGGTGGCCTCGGTCGCCACGTACTTCTGACCCCGAGGGCCGAGAGTTCGATGTCCGGGGCCTGACGTCTCGATGCTCACGCTCCACCGCCTCCCGCGCGCCTATCGCGTGCTCTACCTGGGCATCGCCTTGCTCTTGGGGGCGGCGCTGCTCTCGCACTGGGCCCGGCTCTCCCTGCGGCACGGGGTGACGCCAGCCGCCGTGGAAGCCTGGTATCGGGGGGACGAGACGGCCATGCTGTTTCGGAAGACCGGTGTCGAGGTCGCCGAGGACGCATGGATGAACCTCTTTCACCATACCCTCGCGTTCCTGGTACTCGGCGGTCTCTTGGTGCGGACCGCCGCCACTCCCCGCACGAAGGCCGCGCTGGGCGCGCTTTTCGGCGCCGGGACGCTGGTCAGCGCGGCCGGTCCGCCTCTCGTCTGGTGGGCCGTCCCCGGGGCGGCGACGGTCTACCTCGGCGCCCTGGCGGCGCTCTCGGCGATCGCCCTGGCGGTGTCCTGGCTGGTTCTCCGCGACGCGCTCCTCCGGCGCGCCGCGGGCCACCGGGGAGTGCGGGGGAGCGATGTGCTGGCGGCGGGGCGGCTGGGTAGGCGGGCGACCGTCGTCGCGACCTTCCTCGCCGTCTGGCCGGCTGCCGGCCTCGAGGCCCAGGCGGGGGTGTATCTCACCGAGCGGGAGGCCATCCGCGAAGTCTTTCCGGCCGCCCGCCTGGTCGTGACGGACACGATCCGCCCTGACAGCGCCGCGGCCGCGGCGTTGGAACAGGCGCTGGGCCGGCCCATCGAGTCGCCCGTCGTCGTTCGCCGGCTGTACCTCCCGCCCGAACCCTCCGGCCCGCCGGGCGGCGGCACCGGGCAGCGCCTCCGGGCGCCTCGCCTCGTCGGCTACTCCCTGGTCACGGAGGAACGCGGGAAATACCGTCCCATCACCATGCTCATCGGCGTGGACACGGCGTTTCGCGTGGCCGGGGTTCGGATTCTGGTCTACCGCGAGCCCCGGGGCGGAGAGGTGGCGCGCCAGTACTTCCTGCGGCAGTACCGGGGGAAGGGGGTGGGCGACCCCATCCGCCTCAACCGCGACATCATCAACATCTCGGGCGCCACCATTTCCGTGCATTCCGTGAACGCCGGCGTGAAAAAGACCCTGGCGCTGATCCAGCACTACTATCGAGGCCGGGAGCCCGAGGGCTCCCGATCTCCGCTTCCCCTCGAGGAGGTGGTTCCGTGAGCCAGTTTCTCGCGTATCGGGGGTTCAGCCTCCGGCGCGCCGCCCCGTCCACCAAGGTTCTGCTCACCGCGTTCAACGCGGTGGTGGCGCTCGCGGTGGCGGTGGGGATCGTGATGTACCAGGTTCGGACCCGGCTCACCCCGGCGGGCGGGGCGGCCTACTATGGCGGGACCGAGCTCGATCCCGGCCCCTCGGCGCTCGAGCTGCTCGATGCCACCCATCCCCATCTCTTCGCGTCGTCGTTCCTCCTGTTCGTGCTGGGCCATCTGTTCGCGTTGACCCGCGCCTCCCAGCGCGCCAAGACCCGCTTGGCGCTCCTGGGGTTCGCGACGGTGGTGGTGGACGCGGCGGCGCCCTGGGTGATCCGGTTCGTCTGGCCCCCCTTCGCCCTGGTCCAGGTGGTGAACACCGCGGTGATGGCGGGAGTGATTCTCATCTACCTCGCGGTCCCGCTCTACGAGATGTGGCTCGGCTCCGAACCGCAGCCTGCCTCGCAGGCCTGATCCTGGCCGCCTGCGGGCGGCGCGAGGAGACGGCGCCCCCGGTGGCGCGCGCCTGGGAGATCATGGGTACGGTCTTCTCCGCGGGCGCCTGGGGGCGGGACTCGGCGGCGCTGGTCGCGGCGGTCATGCGCGCGCACGACTCGGTGCGCCTGGTGGACTCGCTCCTCTCCCCGTTTCGGGACGACTCGGAGATCAGCCGGCTGAACCGGGAGGCGGGGAGCGGCCAGCGGGAAGCGGTTTCGCCGACCTTCGCCGCCGTGCTGGGCGAGGCTCTCCGCGTCGCGCGGGCCTCGGGCGGCGCCTTTGACCCCACCCTTCGCGACTGGCGGGGGGTGGAGTTCGACAGCGCCGCCCGCACGGTGCGCCTCCGGCGGGGGTTGCGGCTCGACTTCGGCGGCATTGCCAAGGGCTACGCGCTGGACCGGGCGGCGCTGGCGCTGGAGGGTGTGGCCGACAGCGCCGTGCTCAATCTGGGCGGGCAGCTGCTGGTCCTGGCCCCGGTGGGCGCCTCCTCCCGCGCCGCGCCGGACGCGCAACGCTCGTGGCCTGTCGGCATCGCCGACCCCGACCGGCCGCTGTCGGCCCTCGCCCTCATCGAGGTGCCCGCCGGGCGGTTTTCGGTCAGCACCTCGTCGCAGGCCGAACAGCCGGGGCACATCCGTGACCCCCGGACCGGCCGGCCGGCGGCGCGAGCTCGCTCGGTGACCGTCGTGGCGCCCAGCGGCAGCGCGGCGGACGCGTGGTCCACGGCGCTGTTCGTCCTGGGTTGCGATTCGGCCTTGGACGTGGCCGAGCGGGTGGGGGTGAGCGCGCTTTGCGCCGACGACCGGGTGCGCTGGACCCGCGATCTGGACGGCCGGGTGTCCTTGCCTACGGACTCGGCTGGGCCGCGGCGCGGGCCATGACCCGCGCCCGCTCACGCTCGAGCAGGGTCAGCGAACGCGACCAGGCGTCGTTATCGAGCCCCTGGTAGCTCAGGGTGGCCGATTCCCGCCAGCTGATCCCTTCGTCGTAGAGGTAGATCGCCGCGGCCTGCTGGCGCGCCGCGAGCTGGAGCGTCGCCCAGGCGGGCGACAGCGGGACGATGGCCACGGGACGGTAGAGCCGGCCCCGGTTGGTGATGTCCAGGTCCTCCGGTACGAAACGGGCCTGCGGCGCCACCCCGTAGAAGGTGACCAGAACCAGGGTGGGTCGCGTGAGGCCGGCGCGGGCCGCCGCGCTGTCGATGCCCGCGCGGCGGCTCTGGAGCAGGCCCGTGAGGGCCCGATAGGTGTCCGGCGCCAGGAGCCGGATCACGTCCTCGTCCAGTGGCAGCGTCTGGATCTCGACCTGCCCGGTCGCGAACCGCACCGTGATGTCGTCCCGGCGCAGGGTCCCGAAGCCGATGGGTAAGCTGTCCTGGGCCGCCAGCCGGCAAGCGACTGAGACGGCCAGCGCCGCCACGAGCGCCGCCGCCCTACCGCTGGACCGCCCGACCGCCCTCCAAGAACGCACCGATCGCCTCCCGTAGCTCCGCGATGCCCTCTCCCGTCCTGGCGCTGGTCGCGACCGCCTGGTCCGGATCGAGCCCCAGCGCCTCGATCAGGGCCTGCTCGCGGCGCAGCCGCTGCCCGCGCGGAAGCTTGTCGCTCTTGGTCAGCGCCGCAAGGACCCGCGTGCCCTGCCGGGCCAGGAGGTCCTGCATGGCCCGATCGTCGGCCGAGGGATCGTGGCGGATGTCGAGCAGCCAGACCACGCCCTGGAGCCCGGGGCGGTCCAGCGTGCCCCTGACCAGTCGCCGGAACGCGGCCCGGTCCGCCTTCCCGGCCCTGGCGTATCCGTAGCCCGGCAGGTCCAGGAGGTAGCAGGCGGGGAGGCGATCGGCCCGGGGGAGGGTCATTTCGTACACGTTCAGCATCCGGGTCTTTCCCGGGGTGCCGGAGACCCTGGCCACCCGGCGGCCGACCAGCGCGTTCAGCAGGCTCGACTTGCCGACGTTGGAGCGGCCGAGGAACGCGATTTCGGGGTGCGGCGGGTCGAGCGGCAGGTCGGCCCGGGGGAAGGAGCCGACGAAGCGGGGGCGCAGCACGCTGCGCCGCTCCTCAGGCTTCTTTCTTCTGGCGCGGGCGCTCGGTGACGAGCAGCGGGGGGCGGCCCTCGGTGACGGATTCGGCGGTGATAGCCACCTCGCGCACGTCGTCGCGGCTGGGCAGCTCGAACATGATCTCGGTCATCATCTCTTCGAGAATGGCCCGCAGGCCCCGGGCGCCGGTCCCGCGTTTGATGGCCTTCTGGGCGATGGCGCGGAGGGCCTCCTTTTCGAGGGTGAGCCGGACGTCCTCCAGCTCGAACAGCTTCTGGTACTGCTTGACCAGCGCGTTCTTGGGCTCGATCAGAATGCGGACCAGCGCGTCCTCGTCCAGGGCGTCGAGCGGCACCACCACGGGCAGCCGCCCCACCAGTTCGGGGATCAGGCCGAACCGCAGGAGGTCGTCGGGCTCCACGGCGGCGAAGGGGTTCTGTTTCAGCCGGGCGGCCACCCCGCGGGCCACCTCTTCCTTGGTGAAGCCGATCTGGCGTCGGCCGGTGCGCGACTCGATGATCCGCTCCAGCCCGTCGAACGCCCCGCCGCAGATGAACAGGATGTCCCGGGTGTTGACCTGGATGTATTCCTGCTGGGGGTGCTTGCGGCCGCCCTGGGGCGGGACGCTCGCGATGGTGCCTTCGAGGATCTTGAGGAGCGCCTGCTGCACGCCCTCGCCCGAGACGTCGCGCGTGATGCTCGGGTTCTCGGACTTGCGGGCGATCTTGTCGATCTCGTCGATGTACACGATGCCCCGCTCGGCCTCGGAGACGTTGAAGTCCGCCGCCTGGAGCAGCCGGACCAGGATGTTCTCCACGTCCTCGCCGACGTACCCCGCCTCGGTGAGGGTGGTGGCGTCGGCGATAGTGAAGGGCACGTCCAGGATGCGGGCCAGCGTCTGGGCCAGGAGCGTCTTCCCCACGCCGGTGGGCCCGATCAGGAGGATGTTGCTCTTGTCGAGCTCGACGTCGTTGTCGCGTCCGGAGTGGGAGTTGATGCGCTTGTAGTGGTTGTAGACGGCGACCGCGAGCGTCTTCTTGGCCTTCTCCTGCCCGATCACGTACTGGTCCAGAACTTCCTTGATCTCGGCCGGGGTGGGGACCTGCGTGATGGCCTCGGCGACCTCCCGCTCCTCGTCTTCCGCCAGGATCTCGTTGCAGAGCGCGATGCACTCGTTGCAGATGTACACCGACGGTCCGGAAATGAACTTCCGGACCGCGTCCTTGGACTTGCCGCAGAACGAGCAGCGGAGGTGCTTGTCGTGGGACATCGCGGCCTAGTATGGGAACTCGCGGGGTTCGGCGCAAGCCCTCTTCATCATTTCTTCCCGTCTCCCGTCACGTCGGTCTGGTGCGCGATGACGTGGTCCACCAGCCCGTAGGCCTTGGCTTCCTCGGCCGACATGAAGCGGTCGCGGTCCATGTCCTTCTCGATCTGCTCCAGCGGCTGGCCGGTGTGCTTGGCGTACAGCTCGTTGAGCTTGCCCCGGAGATAGAGGATCTCGCGGGCCTGGATCTCGATGTCCGCGGCCGTGCCCTGGGCGCCCCCCGACGGCTGGTGGATCATGATGCGGGCGTGGGGCAGGGCCGAGCGCTTGCCCTTGGTGCCGGCCGCCAGCAGGAACGACCCCATCGAGGCCGCCATGCCCATGCAGATGGTGTTGACCGGCGCCCGCAGGAACTGCATGGTGTCGTAGATCGCCATCCCGGACGAGATCAGGCCGCCCGGCGAGTTGATGTAGAGGTAGATGTCCTTCTCGGGGTTGTCCGCGTCGAGAAAGAGCAGCTGGGCGATGATGATGTTCGCGACATCGTCGTTGATGGGCGTGCCGAGGAACACGATCCGGTCCATCAGCAGCCGGCTGAAGATGTCGTAGGTCCGCTCGCCGCGACTCGAGCGCTCGATGATGTAGGGCGGGTAAATCGTGTTCATCTGGCTCATGACGACTCCACCGTGGACTGCGAGAGGAGGAAGGCGAAGACCTTCTCCTCGGTGAGGCTCCGCCGCAGGTCGCGGAGCCGGTTGGCTTTCTCCAGCGAGGCGCGGAGCTGGGCCGCCGGAACGCCCCGCCGCCGGGCCAGCTCCGCCAGGCGGCGGTCCAGCTCCTCGTCGCTGGCGCGGAGGCCGTGCGCCTCGGCCACGTGGTCCAACACCAGATCGCGGCGCACCTGCGCCTCGGCGATAGGCCGGAACTCCGCCGCGAACTGCGCCGCGCGCTCGTCCGGGATCCCGTAGGCCTGAACGAATACGGCCAGCGCCCGCTCCACCAGCGGCCGCGGCGCCACCACGTTGTTGGCGGCCACGATCTGCTCGATCAGCTCCGCCCGGACCCGCGCGTCCGCCTCCCGCTCGGCGTCCCGCTCCAGGTCCTCCCGGATCGCCCGGCGCAGGGCCGCGAGCGACTCGAAGTCCCCGACCTCGCGGGCGAAATCGTCGTCCAGCTCGGCCAGCTGCTGGCGCTTGACCTCGTGCAGGGTGATGCGGATGTCCCGGGTCTGGCCGCGCTTGGCTTCGTCGGGGAAATCGTCGGGGAACCGCACCACGGCCTCTACCGTCTCGCCGGGCCGCAGGCCCATGATGCGCTCCTCCACGTCCGGAATGGCGCGCCCCTCGCCCAGGACGAACTGGTAGGGCTGAGCCTCCCTGGCCTCGCCGCCCCCCTCCGCGCGCGGCGCGATGGTGACGTGCACCAGGTCGCGGGGCCGGGGCGGCTCCCCCTCGACCGGCACCCAGGGCGCCCGCTGCTCCCGCAGCTCGTTGAGCTGGGCCTCCACCTGGGCGTCGGTGACCGGGGCCACCGTGCGCTTGAGCTTGAACCCTCCCAGCCGCTCCAGCCGGAGGGCGGGCTTCACTTCGACATGGAACTCGAAGGTGACCGCCGAGCCCTCGTCCCACCGGAGATTGTGGATGTGGGGGTCGGCCACGGGCTGGAGCCGCTCCTGGGCCAACGCCGTTTTCCAGCTCTCCCGCAGCAGCTCCTGGAGGGCCTGCTCCCGGATGTCCTGGGCGAAGTGCTTCCGCACCAGCGCCTCGGGCGCCTTGCCCCGCCGGAAGCCGGGAAGCTTGGCCCGGCTCTGGTAGGCGCGCGCGGCCCGGTCTTCCGCCTCCCGGACGTTCTCCGGGGGCACGGTGACCGCGAGCAGGGCGGCGCCCGGTTCCTCGGCTTTCTTGGTGATCGAAATGGCGGCCATACTGGGAGGAAATCTAATCAAATGCGACCGGAGGGACTCGAACCCCCACGGGTTGCCCCACCAGCTCCTAAGGCTGGCGCGTCTACCGGTTCCGCCACGGTCGCGGCTCGGGGGGAATCTACACCGCGGAGAGCCCCAGACGCGTGAGCAGATGGGCCTTCACCGAGGGAGTGATCACCCCCCGCGCCAGCAGGTCGTCAATGGTGCGGGTGAGCGCGGCCCGGTCGGCGTCCACCTTGCGCTCGCGTAGCTCCGCGATGATGCGCGCCAGGCGCTGGTCGTACTCGCCGTGCCTCAGGCTCCCGGCGTCCATCTCCTGTTTCAGCTTCTCCAGCTCCGCCACGAACCGCTCGATCGACACCGGCATGCGAAGCGCTCCTTTCGTCGCTCAAGAGGCCTACTCCTCGGGCGGCCCGCCCGCGGCCGCCAGCTGGTCCGCCTTCACCTTGGCCGCGTCGAACTTCCGGGCCGCCGCCGTCATCTTCTCCATGGTCTCGTCGAAATCGGCCCGGGCCCCGCGCTTGAACCGGAGCGGGTTGAGCCGGGCCACCACGAACGCCTTGAGGTAGGGGCTCTGGAAGCCCCGCGCCTTGAGGTCGGCCACGGCGCGGCTCACCGCCTCGTCCAGGTCCAGCAACCGGCGGGCCCGTTGGCGCCGCACCTCCAGCGCCTGCGAGAGCCGCTGGGGCAGGAAGCCGTCGATCCGCTTCAGGAGGGAGTGGTAGACCCCGCCCGAGAATCGGCCGTTCGCCTGATAGCAGAGCCCCAGCGTGAGGAGCGCCGGGTCCTCGAACTCCACCGCGAACTCCTTCTCGGGCCGGTCGTCCAGCCGAGCCAGCTCCTGCTCCAGCCGGCTCACCTCCAGCGCCCGCTCCCGGACGTTGTGCGCCTTCTCGGTGTTCAGCGCCAGGATCCGGTGCGCCACGGCCGGCTCCGGCACCACCAGCGCCGTGATGGCCCGCGCGCCCAGCCGCCGCAGCGCCCCGAGCCGATGGTACCCGTTCGGAGCCCAGTACTTCCCCTCCTCGGTCCGCACCGCGATCACCGGGTCGAGAAAACGATCCAGCGCCTCCATGGCCTCGGCCAGGCGCTGCACGTGGGTCTCGGACAGGTCCCGTTGGTAAGGCGTGGGCTCCACGCGCTCGAGCGGCAGAGCGGCGAGGATCTGCCAGTGGCCGCCCAGCGGGTCGCGGTAGACGCCCAGGACGACACCACCGTCGGCCGCGATGGCCTCGCGCAACCGCTCCACCGCCCCGGGAGGCGCGCCCGCGGTCATCTGCCGCGGCGCGAGGCCTCGCGACGCGGGTTCGGCGGCTTTCTTTTTCCGGCGCTTCGTCGCGGTCTTTTGGGCCATAGCGCGTGGGAAAAAAGCTAACGTCCCGCGCCGCTGACGGGAGGGAACGCGCCGCCCGGCCGCCGGGCCACCCCGCGTTGACGCATCGGCGGGAGCGTGCTAGTGTCCTGCACGTTTCCCAACAATCCCTGACGCCATTCGCCGCCGTGCCACGATCCTGGAAGACCCTGCTCGGTCTTGCTCCCGTCGCAGCCGGCCTGATCGGGTGCCGGGCTGAACAGTTCCCTCAGTCCACTCTCCACCCGCGGTCCGACTTCGCCTGGGCCATTCAGGACCTCTTCACCGGCATTTTCTGGTGGGCGGTCGTGGTCTTCGTGGTGGTGGAGGGCATCCTGCTCTATGCGGTCTTCCGCTACCGGGCCCGGCCGGGCGCTCCGCCGCCCCGGCCGGTACACGGGCACACCCTGCTCGAGATCGCCTGGACGCTCGCGCCCGCCCTGGTGCTGGTGCTCATCGCGGTGCCGACCATCCGCACCATTTTCCACACCGCGGGGAAGGCGCCACCGGGCGCGCTCCGGGTCGAGGTCGTCGGACACCAGTGGTGGTGGGAGTTCCGGTATCCCGAGCTCGGCATCGTCACCGCCAACGAGCTCCACCTCCCGGTGGGGCGGCCCGTGGCGCTGGAGCTGACCTCGGCCGACGTGATCCACAGTTTCTGGGCGCCGGCGCTGGGGGGGAAGCGGGACGTGATCCTCAGCCGCACCAACCGGATCGCCCTCACCGCCGACAGCGAGGGCGTCTACCTGGGCCAGTGCGCGGAGTTCTGCGGCGCCTCGCACGCCAACATGCGATTGCGCGTCGTCGTCCAGTCCGATTCGGGATTCGCGGCCTGGGTGGCGGCCCAGCGGGCCGGGCCGGTCGCCCCGGCGCCCGGCACGCTCGAGGAGCGGGGCCGGCAGGCGTACGCCCGCAGCGCCTGCATCGCCTGTCACACCGTGCAGGGCGTGTCGGCCGGCAGGGTGGGGCCCGACCTGACCCACCTGGGGAGCCGGCAGACCATCGCCTCGGGGTTGTTCGCCAACACGCCCGAAAACCTGGCGCGCTGGATCGAGGACGCGCCGGCCCTGAAGCCGGGATCGCTGATGCCCAAGATGGTGCTCACGCCCGAAGACCGCGACGCCATCGTGGCCTACCTCCGGAGCCTGCGATGAGCGCGTCCGCCACGGGGCTCCGGGGGTGGCTCACCACCACCGATCACAAGCGGATCGGCCTGCTCTATTTCTGGACCGCGTTGGGATTCTTCCTCGCGGGCGGGCTCGAGGCGCTGATCATCCGGGCCCAGCTGGCGGGGCCCAACCGCACGGTGGTGTCGGCCGAGGCGTTCAATCAGCTGTTCACGATGCACGGGACCACCATGGTGTTCCTGGCGCTGATGCCGCTCACCGCCGCGCTCTTCAACTACATCGTGCCGCTCCAGATCGGGGCGCGGGACGTGGCGTTCCCCCGGCTCAACGCCTTCAGCTACTGGGTGTTCCTCCTGGGCGGCCTGTTCATGAACGCCAGCTTCCTGCTGGGGGCGGCGCCCGACGCCGGGTGGTTCGGGTACGCCAATCTCACGTCGAAGCAGTACTCGCCGGGACTCTCGATCGACTTCTGGCTGCTGGGGCTGCAGATCCTCGGCATCGCCTCGCTGGCCGCCGGGTTCAACTTCATCGTGACGATCCTCAACCTGCGGGCGCCCGGGATGAAGATGATGCGGCTGCCGGCCTTCACCTGGATGACTCTGGTGACGCAGTTCCTGGTGATCACGGCGTTTCCGGTGATCACGGTCGCGCTGGTGTTCCTGATGTTCGACCGCTTCTTCGGCACCAGCTTCTACATCCCGGCGGGCGGGGGCGACCCCGTGCTCTGGCAGCACCTCTTCTGGCTGTTCGGGCACCCCGAGGTCTACATCCTCATCCTTCCGGCGATGGGGATCGTGTCCGAGGTGCTCCCCACGTTCGCCCGCAAGCCGCTCTTCGGCTACACGGTGGTGGTGTACTCGGGAGTCCTGATCGGCTTCATGGGGTGGGGGGTGTGGAGCCACCACATGTTCTCGACCGGCCTGGGTCCGGTGGCCGATTCGTTCTTCTCGGCCGCCACCATGCTGATCGCGATCCCCACCGGCGTGAAGATCTTCAACTGGCTGGCCACGCTCTGGGGCGGGCAGATCCGCTTCACCACGGCGCTGCTCTTCGCCGTCGGCTTCATCGCCATGTTCACCATCGGCGGGCTCTCGGGCGTGAGCCACGCCTCGGCGCCGGCGGACCTCCAGCAAACCGACACCTACTACGTGGTGGCCCACATCCACTACGTGCTGTTCGGCGGGACCATCTTCGGGCTCTTCGCGGGCATGTACTACTGGTGGCCCAAGATGACCGGGCGCCGCCTGGACGAGCGCCTGGGGAAGTGGCACTTCTGGCTCACCTTCCTGGGGATGAACCTGGCCTTCTTCCCGATGCACCTGATCGGCCTCCTGGGCATGCCGCGGCGCATCTACACGTACGGCCCCGAGCTGGGGGTGTCGACCCTCAACCTGGTCTCGACGGTGGGCGCGTTCACCATCGGTCTCGCCACGCTGGTGTTCCTCTACAACCTGTGGCGCACCCGGCGGCGGGGCGCGCCGGCGGGGAACGACCCCTGGGGCGGGGCCACGCTGGAGTGGAGCGTCTCGAGCCCGCCGCCGCCCTACAACTTCTCGGTGATCCCGACGGTTCAAAGCCGGCTCCCGCGCTGGCACACCGAGCACCACGGCCCCATGCCCGATCCGCCGGAGGTGCCGCCCGCCCCAGTGCCCGTGCCCGGCGGGTCGTGGTGGCCGTTGATCACGGCGCTGGGCCTGCCGATCATGGCCACCGGCGCGATCGCGCACGCCCTCGCCGTGGTGTTCCTGGGCGCCGCCGTGCTGGTGGTCGGGATCTACCGCTGGGCCTACGAGCCCTTCGAGGCCTGACGTGACCCACGCCGCGGCGCATCACACCAGCATGGGGCTCGACAGCCGGAAGATGGCCTTCTGGGCCTTCATCGGGTCGGAGTGCCTGCTCTTCGGCTCGCTGATCTCGACCTATCTGGTCTACAAGGGCAAGAGCCTGGTCGGGCCCTATCCCCACGAGATCCTGAACATCCCGTTCACCTCCTTCAGCACCTTCGATCTTTTGGCCTCGAGCCTGATCATGGTGCTGGCGCTGGCGGCGGTGCAGCGGGGCGACGTCCGTTGGGCCAAGATCTGGCTCTTCGGCACCGCGTTCCTGGGCCTCGTGTTCCTCGGGGGACAGGTGTACGAGTTCAGCTCGTTCGTCCACGAGGGGCTGAAGATCGACACCAATCTCTTCGGCGCCACCTTCTACGTGCTCACCGGAACGCACGGGGCCCACGTCACCGTGGGGGTGATCTGGCTGCTCACCCACTGGGTCCAGACGCTGCGGGGCAAGATGCCGACCCCGATGACGGTCGAGATCACCGGGCTTTACTGGCACTTCGTGGACGTGGTGTGGATCGTGATCTTCACGCTGGTTTACCTGATCCAGTGAGCGGAGGGGTGTGATGGAAGGACGGGCGCATCCCACGGTGGGGACCTATCTCCGCGTTTTCGCGGTGCTGGTGATCGTGACGGTCATCGAAGTGGGCGTGTTCTACGTGCCGGCCTTTCAGGCCGTCCTGGTTCCGCTCCTGCTGGTCCTCTCGGCGCTCAAGTTCCTGCTGGTGGTGCTGTTCTACATGCACCTGAAGACCGACAGCCGGTTCTACGCGTTTCTCTTCGGCGGGCCGCTGCTGCTCGCCACCGCGGTGCTGGTGGGCCTGCTGCTTCTTTTCTACGGAGCGCTGCGCCTCCGGGCGGGGGTGTGACCGAGGCCTGGGGACACTGGGACGTTCACGCCAGCGTGGCCGCGGGGCTCGTCCTCCTGGGCGGGCTCTACGTGTTTTCGGGAGGACTGGGGGGGCGGCGGCGCCAGGTGGCGAGCTTCGCGGCCGCGCTGGTGGTGATCCTGGTGACCCTGAACGGGCCGCTGCACAATCTCTCCGACCACTACCTCTTCAGCGCGCACATGGTGCAGCATCTCCTGCTCACCATGCTGTTCCCGCCGCTCTTGCTCTACGGGACGCCCGGCCCCGTGGCGCGCCGGCTGTTGGGAGGTCGGGGGAGGGCCGCCGCGGTGGTCCACACCCTCATGGCGGCGCTCACCCGGCCGGTCGTGGCCGCCGCGACCTTCAGCGGGGTGATGGCGTTCTGGCATTTCCCGGCGTTCTACGAGGCGGCGATGCGGAATCACGACCTCCACATCGTGCAGCACCTGACCTTCCTCGCCTCGGCCGTGCTCATGTGGTGGCCCGTGCTCTCGCCCCTTCCCGAGCTGCCGCGGATCTCCTATCCCGCCCAGATGCTCTACCTGTTCCTCCTGGGCATTCCCATGTCGGTGGTGGGGGCGTTGATCACCCTCACCGGGCGGGTGCTGTACCCCTTCTACCTCGAGGCGCCGCGGCTCTGGTTCGATCCCATCGTGGACCAGCAGCTGGGCGGGCTCATCATGTGGATTCCGGGTGGGCTGGTCTTCTGGGGGGCGATGACGGTGGTGTGGTTCCGATGGGCGGCGCGGGAGGAGCGGGGGGATGTGGAGCGGGAGGTGCCGCCCGAAGCCTACGGGATGCATCCCGCTATTCCCCGTCCTCCGTCTCGCCCAGGGGATGCCGTCTGAGTTCCTCACCGATCTTGGGGTGTTCTCGCCAGAGGTAGTAGCCCATCCAGAAGGCGGCGATGGCGTTCCCGATGGCGACGTTCCACCAGGCGAGGGCGCCGAGCAGGGGGCGGGCGAGGATCGCGACCAGGATGTAGAACCCCACCTCGAAGAAGCAGAACGCCACGACGACGAGGAACAGGGTAGGCGGGGCCACCTCGACCTCCGCGGCCAGGGCGGCGGCGATGACGCCTACCACGACGAAGGCGCTCACGTGAATCATGGTGTACCCGATGATCCGGGAGTACTCGATCACCACCTGGGCCGGGTCGGTCACGCCCCAGAACACGGCCGAGCCGAGCATGGCCGGCGTGAAGAAGGGGCGGCCGTTGACGGTGTCCACGAGGAGGAACCAGATCGCGACGGCGGCGGCGCCGATGATGCCGGCGACGAAGCCTTCGCGGAGGATCCTGGCGAGCTGCATCGGCACTCCCGGGGGTCGAAGTCCTCGCCAATATATCGCCGGCGCGCAGTGCTGCTAGATTGGGGCGCATGATCCGCGCCTCCCGGGTCTCTTCGCTCAGCCTGCTCTCCGGCGCCCTGCTCGTGGGGGTCGCCGGGTTGCGGCACCCGCTGCTCGCCGGTGAGGGGCCTCAGCAGCTCGCCGTCATCGCCGCCGCATCCGGGTGGCGAGCGATCCACCTGGCGTTGATCCTGGGGTTCGTGTTGGTCGTGGCCGGGCTCGTGGGCGTGGCCCTGCGGCACGGCGAGACCGCGGGGTCGGGCGCGGCGCGGGCCGGAGCGCTGCTCGCGGTTCTGGGTTACGGGGTGGCGCTGGTGGGGGTGCTCTTCATGGCCGGGGCGGCGCCCGCGCTGGCGCGGGCCTATGCCGCGGCCGAGCCGGGCCTCGCAGCGACCGGGGCGGTGTTCGTCTACGACATGCTGCATCCGTTCGCCACCCTGGCGCTGCGCGCCGGGGAATTCGCGGTGGGGCTCTCCACCTGGGCGCTGGGGTGGGGGGTGCTGCGCGGCGGGGTCCTGCCCCGCGGGCTCGGGGTTGGGGGCGCGGGGGCCGGGGCG
>DATLXT010000156.1:0-4946 GCA_035575475.1 Gemmatimonadales bacterium
CCCCGCGGGTGCTCACCCCGCCGCGCTCCAGCGCGCGGGCCACGGCCAGGACCACGGCCAGGCCGCGGCAGTCGTCCCCGATGCCCGGTCCCGAGAGCCGCGTGCCGTCCCGCCGGACCCGCACGTCCGTGCCCTCGGGAAACACCGTGTCGAGATGAGCCGAGAGCACCACGGTGGCCCCGCCCCCGCTTCCCTTCCGCACCGCGATCACGTTCCCCTCGGCATCGACGCGCACGTCGCGATAACCCAGGATCTCCAGGCGCCGCCGGTACTCCGCCGCCCGAGCGGCCTCCCCGAAGGGCGGCGCCGGGATTTCGCAGATCGAGACCTGCTGCTCGAGCGTCCAGCCGTTGTCGGCCCGCAAGACGTCCAGGGCGGCCCGCACTGGGGGATGGTCGAGCGGGAGGGCCTGGGCCCCGGCCCCGGGAGCCGGGAGGGCCACGGCCAGGAGGACCACCCACGGCGTCGCGGCGGGCCACCGGCACCGCCCCTCAGCGAGCGTACACAATCCGGTAAATCCTCCCTCCCTGATCATCGCTGACGTACAGCGACCCATCCGGCCCCAGCGCCACCCCGCTAGGACGGTGCCGCGCCCCGCGCGGGCTCACCTCGGGACCGGCGAACCCCTCGGCAAACACCTCGTACGTCCCCAGGGCGCGGCCGCCCGAGAACGGCGCGAAGACCACGTTGTAACCGGCCTGCGGCAAGGGGGCGCGGTTCCACGATCCGTGGAATGCCACGAACAGCCCGCCACGATAGCGCGCGGGAAACTGCGACCCGGTGTAGAAGACCATCGCGTTCGGTCCCCAGTGCGCCGGGAAGGCCACCTCGGGCTGTCGGGTCGCAGCGCACCGCCCCACCGTCCGCCCGTCGCCCCCGTATTCGGGCGCCAGCACCTTCTGCTTCAGCTCCGGGTCGTAATAACAGTAGGGCCACCCGTAGTCGCCGCCCTCCTCGATCCGGAACAGCTCCTCGGCGGGCTTCTCCGCGCTCTGCGCCTCGGTGAACAGGCCGGGCCAGTTGCCGTGCAGCACGTCCCGGCCGTGGACCGCACCGTACAGGGCGCCGGTCCTGGGCTCGACGGCGAGCGCCAGGGTGTTACGCAGCCCGGTGGCGTAGCGCACCCCGTCGGCCTGGGTCTGACGCAGGCGCGCCGGGTCGAAGCGCCAGATGCCGCCGCTCTGCTCGAGCAGCGGGCAGGGGTCCATGCCCTTCGACCCCTCGACCCGGTCTTCCGCCTGGCAGGCGTTGGACGGAACGCCGATGTTGACATAGAGCATACCGTCGCGGCCGAACACGATGGCCTTGGCGGCGTGCTGGCGGCGGTTGAGCAGCCCCGCCACCACGGTGTCCGGAGGCCCCGCCGGCTCGAGCTGGCCGGGACGCCAGGCCCAGCGGACCACGGCGTCGTCGGTGGCGAAGTAGAGGTACCCTTCGCGCCGGGCGATGCCGGTGCCGCCCGCCGGGCCGAAACGCCGCGTCACGTCGGCGCGGCCGTCGCCGGTGGTGTCGCGCAGGGCCAGCACACCGCCCCGCTCGCCCCGGAGCGCCACGAACACGTCGCCGTTTTCCGCCACCACGAGATGACGGGCGCGACCGACCGAGTCGGCCACGATCAGCGCGCAGAAGCCGAGGGGCAGGGTCAGTCCGGCGTTGTCGGGGTCGCACGGGGGGAGCCGCCCCTGGGCCCACCCCCGTGGAGCGGTCAAGAGGACGAGCGTCAACCCGCCCAGGGAGGTCAGCCTACCGATACTGTGTCGCATATGTCGCATCCGTCCGGTCTCCCGGTTCCGAGGTTCGGGGAATATACCCCGGCATGCTGGCGATGCCCGAGCCCGGGGCGTAGACTTGGTCCTCGATGGCACGCGTGGCCTGCGCCCTGATCCTCTCGCTCGCGGCCGTTCCCGGCGCGCGCCCGCAGGACACCGCGCAGACCTCTCCGCCGCCCCCGCCTCCCGGGGCGCTCCCGCTGTTCAGCGATCACCAGGTTCTCCGGCTCACCCTGGAGACCGACCTCCGGACCCTGCTGCGGGATCGGGGGGAGAACCGGAAGGAGCACCCGGCCCGCCTGTCGTATGTGGACGCGACGGGCACCCGGGTCTCGGTGCCGCTCGAGGTCCGCACCCGCGGCAACTTCCGGCTGCGCCGCATGGTCTGCGCCTTTCCCCCGATCCGGCTGGACTTCCCCAAGGACAGCACCCCGGGCACGCTCTTCGCCGGGCAGGACAAGGTGAAGCTGGTCACCCACTGCCAGAACCGGCGGTCCTACGAGCAAGCGGTACTCCACGAATATCTGATTTACCGGATCCTCAACCTCTCGACGGACGTGAGCTATCGCGCGCGGCTCGTGCGGATGACCTACATCGATACCTCGGGCCGCGAGGATTCGCTCACCCGTTACGCGATCCTGCTGGAGAGCGACGAAGCCCTGGCCGGCCGCCACGGCGTCCGGGTGTTCGACCAGAAGGGCGTGACGCAGGAGATGACCGACCCGGAGCAGATGACCCTGGTGGCGTTGTTCCAGTACCTCATCGGCAACACCGACTGGTCGGTGGCCGCTCTGCACAACATCACGGTGCTCACGGACTCGCTGGGGCGGTTCTTCGCCGTCCCCTACGATTTCGACTGGTCCGGCCTGATCTCGGCGCCCTACGCCTTCCCCGACCCGCGCATCGGCACCAAGACGGTCCGCGAGCGGGTGTACCGCGGGTACTGCCGGGCACCCGAGGAGATCGCACCGCTGCTCCAGCGCTTCGCCTCGCAAAAGGACGCGATCTACGCCCTGTATCGCTCGCAGGAAGGCCTGGAGCGGCAGCAGCTGGAGCAAGCGCTCCGCTATTTCGACGAGTTCTTCCGCGTCCTCGCAGACCCGCGCGCGGCGCGGCGGGAGTTTTCCCGGAATTGCCCGGGTGGCTAGTGCCGCCATCGCTCCTCTGGGACCTCGCGGATCCCGAGCTCTGGCCGCGGCTGGTGGCGGCATCCTGGCCCTTCGGTCTCCGCGTCGGCTCCCCCCGGCGGACCTTTCATCGCGATGTCTATTTCGACACGCCCGCGGGCGAGTTGCGACAGCGCGGGACGGTCTGCCGCATCCGCTATGCGCTGGACGACCGGCGCTGGCTGGCGCTGGAGGGCCGTGACGGGATGCCCCTGGTCGCCGAGGCGCGGGTCGCCGAGCACGAGGCGCGGGACATTCTGGCGGGGCGGTCGCCGCCCGCGCGGCGGCTGCGCGGTCTGCTCGAGCCCGACCGGCTGGCGCCCGCCCTCGAGGTGGAGGTCGAGCGCGAGGCCCGCGGCCTGGGATGGCCCACCCTGCCGCGGGCGATCGGATGTCTGGTTCGGGAGATCCTGACCGCCCGGAGGGGGGAGACGGCACTTCGGGTCGAGGCCCTGCGGCTGGTGCCGGCCGTGTGGGCCCGGCCGCTCGCGGGCGCCCTGGGCCGCCGGCTGATGGCGCCACACGGCCTGGTCCCGGCCCCGAGCAGCCTGCTGGAGCGGGCCGAAGCGCTGCTGGCCGCCGCCGAGGGCGAGCGTCTCGCGCGCGCCGTCCAGGGGGCGTCGGAGGTGGCGGTGATCGGGGTGGCGCACGGCCGCCTGGGCCTGCGACGTCAGGGAGCGGAGCTCGTGCTCCCGGTGGGCCCGGGCAGCGGCGAGGAGGGATGCCGGAGCGTGATGCGGCAGGCCTTCGGCAGCCCCGAGGGGGAAGTGCGCCCGCTCGGCGCCATCCCGCCCTCCGGATCCCGCCCGGCGCTCGAGGTGTGGGTGGCTCGCCGGCTGCGTCGCGGGCTCGAGTCGGGAACGGGCCCGCTCCAGTGGTTCGCCCCGGCGGAGCTGGTGACGCTGGTGGGGTCGCCGATCCTGCGGGACTCGCGAACCCTGGCAGCGTTCACGCTGGCGGGGCGCTCGGATCTCCTGCCGGAGTGGTCGGCCGCCGCCTTCACCCCCCGGGGCGCTCAGACGCTGGACGACGAGGCGGCGGTGCGCGTGACCCTGAGCGAGCTGCGCGTCCCCACGCTGCCCGCCGCCGCGCTCGACGCCGATCGGCCGGCGCCCGAACAATTCCTCAACGCCGAGCTCTCCTGGCTGGAGTTCAACGCCCGGGTGCTGGCGCTGGCCGAGGACCCGGCCACGCCGCTCCTGGCTCGGCTCCGCTTCCTCGCGATCTTCAGCACCAACCTCGATCAGTTCTTCATGGTGGACGTCGGGGGCCTGAAGCACGCCGTGGCCTCCGGCCGCGGCCGCCCGTCGGTGGACGGGCTGAGTCCCCAGGAAAGCCTCGACGCGATCGCCATCCGGCTGCCGCCCCTGCTCGACCGGCAGGCCGCGGCCTTCGAGGGCTTGCGCGCCGGCCCGCTCGCCGAGCGGGGGGTGCGGATCGCGGCGTGGGCGTCCCTCGAGCCGGCGGCGCAGGCGCGGCTCCGGGACTACTTCGCGGCCGAGATCCTGCCGCTCCTCACCCCCAAGGCGCTCACCCGGGCGCCGGGCCATCCTTTCCCGTTCATCCGTGACCGGCGCCTCTCGCTGGCGCTGGTGCTGCGCGACCGACCGGGTGCGCCGGTCCATTACGTCCACCTCGAGATCCCGGCACGCGTGCCCCGTTTTGTCCCGCTGGGCGACGGCCTGCGGTTTCTCGCGGTGGAAGATCTGGTACGGGCCCATCTCGACACGATGTTCCCCGGCCGGGAGGTGGTGGAGGCGCACGTGTTCCGGATCACGCGCAGCGGCGACATTCAGCTCGACGAGACCGGCACCAGCAGTTTTCTCCAGGCGATCGAAGAGGAGATCCGCCGCCGGCCGTTCGGGCCCGTGGTGCGCCTGGAGGTGGAGCACACCATGCCCCCCGGCCTGCGCGACCTGCTGCGGCGGGAGTTCCGATTCGAGGAGAGCGAGCGCCAGAGCGCGCTCACGGGCGCGGACGCCTACGCCTCCCGCGGTCTCATGGACCTGGG
>DATLXT010000157.1:0-5016 GCA_035575475.1 Gemmatimonadales bacterium
TCCGTCTCGCGATCTCGGCCACGCCCGCCACGTCGGCCGTCACGCCCAGAATGCGCGCCGAGCGCGTGACGATCTGAGCCAGGTCGTCCGGGGGGTAATAGTGCAGCCGCTCCACCAGCCCGAACCGGGCGCGCATCGGCGGCGTGAGCAGGCCGAAGCGGGTGGTCGCCCCGATCAGGGTGAATCGCTCGAGCTGCATGGGGATGGTCTGGGCGTGCGGACCGTCGGCGATCCGCAGATCCACCCGGAATTCCTCCATGGCGGGATACAGGAACTCTTCGAGCGCCGGCCGCAGGCGGTGGATCTCGTCGATGAACAGGATGTCGCCGGGTCCGAGCGAGGTCAGGAGCCCGACCAGGTCTCCGGGCCGCTCCAGCACCGGTCCCGACGTGGTCCGAATGTTGACGCCCAGCTCCCGGGCCATGAGCAGCGCCAGCGTGGTCTTGCCCAGGCCCGGCGGCCCGAAGAATAGCGCGTGGTCCAGCGGTTCCTTCCGCTGTTTCGCCGCGTCAATGGCGATCTGGAGCGACTCCTTGACCTTGCTCTGGCCTATGAACTCGTCGAGCCGGGAGGGGCGCAGCGCCGCGTCCGATAGCCGCTCGTCCGGGAGGGCGTCGGGGGTCGTGATCTGGGCCCGGGGTCTCGAGCTCACGCCACCTTCTTTCCGATCGGTCGCGCCTCCCACCGGACCGGCCGCGGGCCGGCCGTGATCTGGTGCGGCGTGTGGCAGGAGAAGCACCGGTCCAGGGCTCTCGCCGCCCCGTCGGGGACCAGCCGGCGGTTGGTGGAACCACAGCGCGTACAGATCCACTCGGCCGTCGTCGCCATCGTCATCCCTGGGTGAGGAGCTGGAGAGCGCGCCGCACCAGCGTCTCGGTGTCCGGCGGGGCGCGGCCGGCGCCGTTCTGCGAGAGCACCTGGCGCAGCGCGCGGTCGGCGTCGGAGGTCGCGTACCCCAGCCGCTCCAGCGCGCGCAGCGCCGCCTGGGCCGGGCCCGAGAGCCCCGGCGGCGGACCGCCGGCCCCGGCAAATTCGTCGAGCTTGTCCGCCAGTTCAAGCGCCAGGCGCTCCGCGGTCTTCTTGCCGATGCCGCTGACCGAGGCCAGCACCCCGATGTTGCGCTCCTGAATCGCCTTGGTCCCCCGCTCCACGCCCAGGGCGGACATCAAGGCGATGGCGGTGCGAGGGCCGACCCCGGACACGGCGATCAGCCGCTGGAAGAACCGGCGTTCCCGCTCGCTCAGGAACCCGTAGAGAAACGACCCGTCCTCGCGCACGATCAGCTCGGTCACCAGGGTCACCGCCTGGCCCACCTCGGGGAGTCGCTCCATGACGCCCAGCGGGACCATCACGTCGTAGCCCACTCCACCCGGGGTCTCGACCAGCACCCGGTCGGCATGTTTGGCCGCGAGTCGGCCCGACACCGCGGCGATCACGCGCGCAGGATGTGGGTCAGGGCCACGGCGACGCCGTCGGCGGCGTCGGCCGGGCGGGGCGCCTGCCGAAGGCGGAGCAGGCGCGCCACCATGGCCGCCACCTGATGCTTGCGGGCCCCGCCCACGCCGACCACGGTCTTCTTGATCGTGGCCGGGGGGTATTCGGCGATCACCAGGCCGGCCTGCGCCGCGGCCAGCAACACCACCCCGCGGGCGTGCCCCAGCACCAGGGTGGTGCGCACGTTCTTGTGGTGGAAGGCGTTCTCCAGAGCCAGGGCGGTGGGCCGGTGCCGGGCAATGAGGTCGCGAATACCCTCGTGCAATTCGGCGAGGCGCCGGGGCAAGGGGCTGCGCCGGGAGCAGGTGATGACCCCGCATTCGATCAGGCGCCCGAACCCCGGCGCGCCGTTCCCGGTCTGGACTACGCCGTAGCCCGTGACCGAGGTCCCCGGGTCCACGCCCAGGACCTTCACCTCAGTCCGCGACCGCGGCCATCGCCTCGGCGTCAATGTCGAAGTTGGAGTGCACCTTGGCCACGTCGTCCATGTCCTCCAGGGCCTCGATCAGCCGGAGCAGGGCGGGGGCGTCTCGGGCCCCGATCTTCACCGTGCTCTTCGGGATCATGGTGATCTCGGCCGAGGAGACGGGAATGCCCCGGCTCGCGAGCTTCTCCCGGACCGCGTGCAGCGCCGCGGGGGGCGCGGTGATGACGAACAGGTCGCCGTCGCGGGTCATGTCGTCCGCGCCGGCCTCGAGCGCCGCCTCGAGCGTCGCGTCTTCGTCGGCCCGCCCGGCCTCCACCGTGATCTGCGCCTTCCGGTCGAACATCCAGGCTACCGAGTTGGCGGCGCCCAGGTTGCCGCCGTGCCGGGAAAAGAGGTGCCGGATTTCGGCGACCGTGCGGTTGGCGTTATCGGTGGTGGCCTCGATGAAGATGGCGGCCCCCCCCGGCCCGTACCCCTCGTAGGTGACCTCCTGGTACTGCACCCCACCGAGCTCGCCGGTCCCCTTCTTGATGGCGCGCTCGATGTTCTCCCACGGCATGTTCTCGGCCTTGGCGGCGTCGATCGCCGTGCGCAGGCGCGGATTCCCGGCGGGGTCGCCGCCCCCCTGCCGGGCGGCGATGGTGATCTCCCGGATCAGCTTGGTGAAGATCTGGCCGCGCTTCGCGTCGGTCGCGGCCTTCTTCCGCTTGATCTGCTTCCACTTGCTGTGGCCGGCCATAGCGCGCTCCCACAACTTACAACTTGACGGCGGCGCGGCGCCACCGGTAGCATACGCGGCCGATGCGCACCCTGATCCTCGCCGGTCTCCTGTTGCTGGGCGCGGGCTGTGAACGCCCCAGCGAACGGGGGGCCCGCGAGCGGGAGCTCGCCGCCCGCGTGATCCTGGAAGGGCTCACCGTGCCGGGGTCCACGGTGGTGAGCTACGGGGCCGGAGACGAGGCGGCCGAGGTGGTCCTCACCACGGGGCTGGCGCCCGCTCAGGTGGTGGCCTGGTATCGCGAGGCCATGCGGCTCAACAACTGGGAGCTGCGCCAGGAGAGCCGGGCTCCCGACGGGTCGGTGACGCTGTACGCCGAGTCCCGCGACGGCCGGCGTCCGCTCTGGGTGCGGGTGCGGCCCAACGCGGGAGCGGCCGGGACGACGTATTCGGTGATCGGGGCGGAGGTGGCGAGGGACACGCTCAAGTAGGATCGAGCATGTCCTCGAAGCGCATCCAGCGCCGATAGAAGTAGAGGTCCACGAATCCGGTGGGCCCGTTGCGGTTCTTGGAGACGATCAGCTCGGTGGCGCCTTCCACGCCCCCGCCCGGATGGTACATCTCCTCGCGAAACAGGTTGAGCACCACGTCGGCGTGCTGCTTCACCGCGCCGAACACCCCGAAGTCGTCGAGGTTGGGCCGCGGGTCCGCCCGCTTGGGGTCGAAGCGGGGGAGCTGGGCGATCACGAGGAGGGCCACCTGGCGCTCCAGGGCCAGCGCCTTGAGTTCTCGGAGGACCAGGGCGGTCTCCTCGTCCTGGGTGTGCCGCCCCGCGCCGCGCGGCGGCGGGATGAGCTGGAGATAATCGAGCACCACGAGACCCAGCGGTCCCAACGGGTTCAGTCGGTGGATCATCCGCTCGAAGTCCTGGGCCGCGAGGGTAAAGGGGGTGAAGGGCAGGCCGCGCAGCCGGACGGCCGCCGCGCCGATCCCGGCCCGGGCCTGGTCGCTCACCTTGGCCTCGCGCAGCTCGTCCACGGCGACCCGGCCCTCGATGGCGAGGGCGCGCTCCATCAGGCGCTCGGGGTCCATTTCCCCCGAGCCGAAGGCGACCCCGATGCCCTGCTGCGCCACCCGCAGGGCCAGGCCCAGGGCCAGCGCCGACTTGCCCGCCCCCACATCCCCGCCCAGCACGATGAGGTCGCGGCGCCGGAAGCCGCCGCCCAGCAGCCGGTCAACGGACGGAAAGCCGGTCGGGACGGTGTCGCCCGAGAGCTCGCCGGGCCGCTGGGCGTCCACCCGCTCCACCAGCGCCTCGAGGGACGGCCGCTTCTCCAGCCGGCGGGAAGTCATGGCCCCTAATGTACGCGCTGAGGGGCTAGAGGTGCACGCGCGCCGCCCGCGCCGCGCCGGCCACGGCCTCTCCGGCCGGGTCACCCAGCACCTCGCGCGCCGGGGCCACCAGCTGGTGCAGGACCAGCGCCGCGGCCTGGGGCGTGCCGAGTTCCAGGTGGTGGCGCGCGGCGGTCAGCGCCCGCTTCAGGGGCGCCGGGAGCGCCAGCGTCGCCAGTCGGGTCTCCAGGGCCTGGAGTCGCCGCCGATGGTTCTTGAGGCTCACCGGGTGGGGCGGCAGCAGCCCTTCGGCCGCCCGGAGGGTGAGCCACAGGGCGTAGAGTCCGTCGCGCTTGGGACCGCGCGGGGCTTCCGCTACGAGCGCGATCAGCTGCTCCTCGCCGGGGGTGATCGCGCCGATCATGCCACCAGGCGTTGGATCGCCGCCACGACTTCAGCCGGGGTGATGTCGCGCAGGCAGCGGTGGTGGCCCAGGGGACACCGGGCCGAGCCGGTGGCCGAGCAGGGGCGGCAGGGGAGGTCACGCTGGACCACCACCGCCGGGCCGCGGTAGGGGAAGAAGCCGAACTGCTCCACGGTGGGCCCGAACAGCGCGACCACCGGGGTGCCCACTCCCGTGGCCATGTGCATGACGCCGGTGTCGCCTGACACCGCGATGCGGGCGTGGGCCAAGAGGGCGCCGGTCTCCTGGAGGGTGAAGACGCCGGCCGCGACCTCGGCCAGCGGGGCGAGCTGCTCGGCGGCACCGCGGTCGTCGGGACCGCCCACCACCACCGGCGCGAGCCCCTCGGCCCGCAGACGTTCGGCCAGCGCCGCCCAGTGGGCGATGGGCCAGCGCTTGGTGGCGTGGGCCGCGCCGGGCGCGAGGGCGGCCAGCGGCACGCCGGCCAGGCCGCGTTCGCGGAGCCAGTGCTGCACCCGCGCGCGGGCGGCGGGCCCGAGGAAGAACTCGGGCGGCGCCGCGTCGGGGCTGGCGCCCAGCCGGCGGGCCGCTTCGAAGTACCGCTCGGCCACCGGCCGGCGG
>DATLXT010000158.1:0-4094 GCA_035575475.1 Gemmatimonadales bacterium
ATCTCGGCACCACCAACTCGGTGGTCGCGGTCATGGAGGGCGGGGATCCGGTGGTGATCCCCAACTCCGAGGGCGGTCGGACCACACCCTCGGTCGTCGCGTTCACCAAGGATGGCGAGCGGCTGGTGGGTCAGGTGGCCAAGCGCCAGGCCGTCACCAACCCCCAGAACACCATCTTCTCGATCAAGCGGTTCATGGGGCGCCGGATGAGCGAGGTGACCGAGGAGATCAAGCGGGTGCCGTACAAGGTGGTGGAGGGGCCCAACGGCCTGGCCGCGGTCGAAGTGCAGGGCAAGCGCTACACCCCGCCCGAGATCTCGGCGATGATCCTCCAGAAGATGAAGCAGACGGCCGAGGATTACCTGGGCCACAAGGTCGAGAAGGCGGTCATCACGGTGCCCGCCTACTTCAACGACTCCCAGCGGCAGGCGACCAAGGACGCGGGCAAGATCGCCGGATTGGACGTGGTCCGCATCATCAACGAGCCCACGGCCTCGGCCCTGGCCTACGGTCTGGACAAGAAGAAAGAGGAGAAGATCGCGGTCTACGACCTGGGCGGGGGGACGTACGACATCTCCATTCTGGAGCTCGCCGAGGGGGTGTTCGAGGTGAAGAGCACCAACGGCGACACTCACCTCGGGGGCGACGACTTCGACGCCCGTATCATCGAGTGGCTGGTGGCCGAGTTCAAGCGCGACCAGGGCATCGACCTCTCCAAGGACCCGATGGCGCTCCAGCGCCTGAAGGAAGCCGCCGAGAAGGCCAAGATGGAGCTCTCCACGGTGATGCAGACGGAGATCAACCTGCCGTTCATCACGGCGGACCAGTCCGGGCCCAAGCACCTCAACATGACGCTCACCCGGGCCAAGCTGGAGCAGCTGGTGGACGACCTGATCCAGCGGACCATCCCGCCCATGGAGCAGGCGCTGAAGGATGCCGGCCTCAAGCCTTCGGACATCGACGAGGTGATCCTGGTGGGCGGGCAGACCCGGATGCCCAAGGTGCAGGAGGTGGTCCGGAACTTCTTCGGGAAGGAGCCGCACAAGGGCGTGAACCCGGACGAGGTGGTGGCCATCGGCGCGGCCATCCAGGGCGGCGTGCTCGCGGGCGAGGTGAAGGACGTGCTGCTGCTCGACGTCACCCCGCTTTCGCTCGGCATCGAGACCCTGGGCGGGGTCACCACGGTGTTGATCCCCCGGAACACCACCATCCCGACCAGGAAGTCGGAGATCTTTTCCACCGCCGAGGACAACCAGACCACGGTGGAGATCCACGTGCTCCAGGGCGAGCGCCAGATGGCGATCGACAACCGGACCATCGGGAAGTTCCAGCTGACCGGGATCCCGCCGGCGCCGCGCGGCGTTCCCCAGATCGAGGTCACCTTCGATATTGACGCCAACGGCATCCTCCACGTCTCGGCCAAGGACAAGGCGACCGGGAAGGAGCAGAAGATCCGGATCGAGGCGTCCTCCGGTCTCAGCGAGAAGGAGATCGAGCGGATGGTGAAGGACGCCGAGGCCCACGCGGCGGAAGACAGGCGGCGGCGGGAGGAGATCGAGCGCCGCAACCGGCTCGACGCCATGGTGTATGAGGTGGAGAAGAACGCCAAGGAGTGGGCCGACCGGCTCGAGCCGTCGGTCAAGAGCCGGCTGGACGCGGCGGTGGACGGCGCCAAACAGGCGCTCCGGAGCGGCGCCGCCGATCAGATCAGCCGCGCGCTGGACGAGCTCCAGCAGGCCTACTCGGCCGCCGGGGCGTCGCTGTACGCCGCGGCCCGCGGCGCCGAAGCGGGCGCCGGCGCCACGCCGGGCGGCGGGAGCGCCGAAGCGAAAAAGGAAGACGTGGTCGAGGCGGATTACGAGATCGTGGACGACGACAAGCACAAGAAAGCCTAAGGAGCCGAGCATGTCGGGGCGGACGCGGGATTGGCTGAAGCTGGGATCGCTGGTGGGCATCGCCTTCGTCTTCGGGCTGATATTGACCTCGGCCCTCGATCTCCCGAAGCGGAGCGGCGCGGCCGAGACGGCGCTGGCTCAGGCGCCGGCGGTGCGCCCGCAGATCCCCGCGGCCAAGCCCGCGGCCGACCTGGGCGAAGCCTTCGCCGCGGTCGCCGAGCACGTGAAGCCGGCGGTGGTGTTCATCCGGGCCGAACGGCGCGAGCCCGCGGCCAACCTCCGGCTCCCCCCCGGCTTCGAGGACTTCTTCCGGGTCCCGCGGCGGCCCCAGATCCAGGAGGGGAACGGGTCCGGCTTCATCGTCTCGGCCGACGGCTACATCCTCACCAACAACCACGTGGTCCAGGGCGCCGACCGGGTGACGGTGCGGCTGTACGACAAGCGGGAGTTCGAGGCCAAGGTCGTGGGGACCGACGCCAACACCGACGTCGCGGTGATCAAGATCGACGCGCGGAATCTCCCCACCGCCACGCTGGGGAACTCGGACTCGACCCGGATCGGCGAGTGGGTGCTGGCGATCGGGAACCCGCTGGGGGAGGCCTTTGCCTTCACCGTGACCGCGGGGATCGTGAGCGCCAAGGGGCGCGGCCTGGCCGGCCTCCGCGGCGATAACACCTACTCCATCCAGGACTTCATCCAGACCGACGCCGCCATCAACCCGGGGAACTCCGGGGGGCCGCTGGTCAACGTGCGCGGCGAGGTGATCGGGATCAACTCGGCGATCGCGAGCGAGACCGGCTACTACGCGGGTTACGGCTTCGCCATCCCCATCAACCTCGCGCGCGAGGTGATGCGCCAGCTCATCGAGAGCGGCCGGGTGGAACGGGCTATCATGGGCGTCGCCATTCGCGAAATCACGCCGCTCGACGCCGAGGCGGTCGGCCTGAAGGAAATCAAAGGCGTGGTGGTGAACGACTACTCGAGCGACGACTCCCCCGCGCGCCGGGCGGGCATCCGCCCCGGCGACGTCATCGTGGCGCTGGACGGGGAGCCGATCGAGTACGTGGCGCAACTCCAGCAGAAGGTGGGCTTCAAGAAGCCGGGCGAGACGGTCCAGGTGACGGTGCTGCGGGAGGGCGGCGAGCGCCGCACCCTGACCGTGCGGCTGGCGCCGGCTCCGGCCGAGGGTGAATCCCGCGTGGCCTCGGGCGACGGCGGACGCCGCCGGGGCAGCGGCGAGGCCGCCCCCATGGAGGAGGCCCTGGGCATCTCGGTGGAGCCCCTGAGCGCGCAGGAAGCGCGCGACGAGCGCCTGCGCGAGGTGGTGGAAGCGGGGGGCGGGATGCTGGTCACCGACGTCTCTCCCGATGGGCCGGCCTACCAGCGACTGCTCCCGCCCGACCAGGGCGGCCCGGACGTGATCCTGCGGATCAACGGCCAGCCGGTGCGGACCCGCGCCGAGTTCCGGAAGGCTCTGGAGGGCGTGAAGGCGGGCGACATCGTGACCCTCCAGGTGTACAACCCCCGGTTCGGGGCTCAGCGGGTGGTGCGACTGCGGGCCCGCTAACCCCTCGCCGCGGACGATATCGCGACCGCTGCCAGGGCTCGTGTCTCCTCAAGCGGGCACGCGCCACTGCGGGTTCCAGGCGACCTCCCACAGATGCCCGTCAGGGTCCTGGAAGTAGCCCGAGTACCCGCCCCAGAAGGTGTCGGCGGCCGGCTTGACGATGACCGCGCCCGCTGCCTTGGCTTGTTGCATGACGGTGTCGACTTCCTGCTTCGAGTTCACGTTGTGTCCCAGCGTGAACTCGGTCGCGCTCTTCGGACCGGGCTTCAAGCCGGTATCGTGCGCCAGGCTGGTGCGGGGCCACAGGGCGAGCTTCACGTCGGCCTGGAGGTCGATGAACACGACCGCGCCATACGCGAACTCCTGCCCGATGATGCCCTCCGTCTCGAGGCCGAGCCCGTCTCGATAAAACCGCAGCGCCCGGTCCAGGTCATCGACCCCCAGGGTGATGACGGTCACGCGCGGTCGCATTGGCGAATCCTCCGGTGTATCGCCTATTGCCGCTCGAACGCCAGAGCCTTCGGGATGAAGTCGAACGCCGACCACGCATGACGGCATGGCTGGCCCACGCCACCCGGAGCGGCGTGCGCACCGGCGCCGAAGACCCCGCGGCGATCAAGGAAACGACGAGA